>JAZFYH010000067.1:0-33673 GCA_036443475.1 Gammaproteobacteria bacterium
GGGCTCATTTCTGCCCACCTTGCGGCCATCGCGCGTTATGGGTTGCCTGCTTTCCCCGGAAACGGAACCTCCTGTTGCGGACTCCGCACTTGCATGCTGAAACTGCATGCTCCTCTGCCTGGAGGCCCGGCGCTTGGCTTCCTCCTGTTCAATTTCCTCCTCGCTTCGAACCCGAACCTTGGCAAGAATTGCCACTAAATTGTGTTTGATTCGATCCAGCATGTCGAAAAACATCTCAAACGCTTCGCGCTTGTATTCTTGCTTTGGATTTTTTTGCGCGTAACCGCGCAGATGAATGCCTTGCCGCAAATAATCCACTGCCGCCAAGTGCTCTTTCCAGAGCGTATCAAGTTCCCTGAGCATGACTGCTTTTTCAAAGTGGCGCATTACCGGTGATCCGATTTGTTTTTCTTTCTCCGTGTAGGCTGTATCCAGAGCAGTGGCGATTTGCTTTCGCAAATCCTGCTCGGTAATGTTGTCATCTTCTTCAAGCAGTTGTTTCAGCTTGAGCTGCAATCCGAACTCGTGATCGAGGGAATCCTGCAACCCTTCGATATTCCATTGTTCTTCAATACTTTGCGGGGGTATGAACTGGTCAATAAGACTGTTTATGACCTCTTCCCGGATTCCAACAACAAACTCCGAAATATCGTCAGTAGCCATCAATTCATCACGTTGTTCGTAAATCACCTTGCGTTGCTCGTTAGCGACATCGTCATACTCTAGCAACGCCTTTCGAATATCGAAATTGTGCGCCTCCACCCTTCTTTGTGCGTCTTCAATCCGGCGGCTGACCATGGGGCTGACTATGGCCTCCCCTGGGCGCATACCAAACCGTTGCATCAAGCCCTTCAGTTTTTCGCCCCCGAAAATACGCATGAGATTGTCTTCCAGAGACAGGTAGAACCGGCTGGAACCTGGATCACCTTGTCGACCGGACCGACCGCGTAACTGGTTGTCAATACGCCGAGACTCATGGCGTTCTGTGCCAATAATGTGAAGCCCACCAGCTTTCAAGACTTGCTCGTGCCGTGTCTGCCACGCTTCACCCGAGACGCCAACCTCCGCATCGAGTTTTCCTCCCAGGACAATATCCGTACCGCGACCGGCCATGTTAGTAGCAATGGTTACCGCGCCGGATTGACCAGCCTGGGCAACAATTTCCGCCTCTCTTGCATGCTGCTTTGCGTTCAGCACTTCATGCTGAATACCAGCCTTTTTCAATTGGCCGGACAATAACTCAGACGATTCAATTGACGTCGTTCCAACTAAGATGGGCTGTCCACGCTTATCGCAGTCCTTGATGTCATCGAGTATCGCTTGGTACTTGTCAGCAATAGTCAGATAGATCTGGTCAGGATGATCTTCCCGAATCATTGGCTGGTGAGTGGGAATGACAACAACTTCGAGCCCGTAAATCGACTGAAATTCGAAGGCCTCCGTATCGGCCGTACCTGTCATACCTGCAAGCTTGTCGTACATACGGAAGTAATTCTGAAACGTAATGGACGCCAGTGTTTGATTTTCAGCCTGGATGTCAACGCCCTCCTTGGCTTCTACTGCCTGATGCAATCCTTCCGACCAACGCCTGCCCGGCATGGTGCGACCTGTAAATTCGTCGACTATGACAATCTGGCCATCGCTGACAATGTAATCCACATCTAGTTTATAAAGGGTGCGGGCGCGCAATGCGGCGTTGACGTGATGCATCAGTCCGATATTTGCCGCGTCGTATAGGCTATCCCCAGCCGTGAGCAACCCAGCATCTACCATCAACTTCTCAACCTTTTGATGGCCTTCTTCGGTCAGGTAGGCCTGGCGCGTTTTTTCATCAACTGTGAAATCGCCAGGAAAGCTTTCATCTTCTTGTAATTTGAGACGTGGAATGATCTTGTCGACTTTCAGGTAAAGATCGGTGGAATCATCAACGCGGCCTGAAATAATCAGTGGTGTGCGCGCTTCGTCAATCAAAATCGAGTCAACTTCGTCAACGATGGCAAATGATTGGCCGCGCTGTCCCTTATCTTCAGCCGTAAAAACCATATTGTCTCGCAGGTAATCGAAACCAAACTCGTTATTGGTACCGTAAGTGACATCACACTCGTAGGCGGCACGCTTGTCGTCTGTTTCTTGGCCACTCTTGATGACGCCGACTGTAAGGCCAAGTACTTCGTACAGCGGACGCATCCAGTCCGCGTCACGTTGCGCAAGGTATTCGTTCACCGTGACAACGTGAACACCTTGAGACGAAATCGCGTTCAGGTAGACAGCCAAAGTAGCGACCAGGGTTTTTCCTTCACCGGTGCGCATTTCAGCGATTTTGCCGTTATGCAGGGTAATACCGCCCACAAGCTGAACATCAAAGTGGCGCATTGACAGCGTCCGTTGCCCCGCCTCACGCGCTGCAGCAAAGGCCTCGGGTAACAGCTGATCAAGCGTTTCACCATCGGTGAAACGCTGCCTGAACTCTGTAGTTTTTGCGGCGAGTTCGCTGTCAGAAAGTCCCCGAAACTGCTCTTCAAGCGAATTGATAAGATTCACCTGCTTTTCCATTGCTTTCAGCAGGCGATCGTTCCGGCTACCAAATATTTTACGCAGTAAGCTGCGGGTCATGGACTTTCCAAATTCTTCGAGTTGATCAATATTCCTTCCTGAGACACATTTTAGGCCCCGGTAAACGCCGGTAAAACGTTCAGTTTCGCAAATGGGTAGAAATTGGCTACAACGGGGAACGAAATGTCATGGCTTGATGAAATTCAGCGGATTCACTACCTTGCCATTGTACAGTACTTCAAAATGCACATGCGGCGCCGTGGCGCGACCACTTTCACCCATCCTTGCAATCACTTGGCCTTTCTTTACCGTGTCGCCGACATTCATCATGATTTTCGAATTATGGGCATAACGGGTTGCGTAACCATTGCCGTGATTAATTTCCACCATTTGGCCATAGCCGTAACGCGGCCCGGCCCAGGTCACCACGCCTGCGCCAACGGCGTAAATTTCTGACCCGAACTTGCCAGCAAAATCGACGCCGTAGTGCCTGGCGAGTTTCCCGGTGAACGGATCCGTCCTGACTCCAAAATACGAGGACAACCAGCCACTTTTTATCGGTCGCCCAGCCGGTTGAACTTTATTTTGCAGATTGCGGTTAATTATTAGGTTTTCAAGTACTGCCAGTTGCCTTTCCCGATCCTCGATCTGCAAGCTCAGAGTTTCCAGAGTACGCACAAAATTAATTGCTGGCACAATGCTGCCGTCCTCGATGATTTCAGGACCGCCTTGCGCCGGTGGACTAGTGAAGTTGAACTCACCCTCTTCGAGACCAGCCATGGTTGTTAGTCGTTCGCCCAGCGCGTCAAGACGTATTACATGCGCATTGAGCTCGGCCAATCTGATTGATAGGGCATCGATGCTGCTCTCGGCTTCTTCCCTCACACCTGCGACCTGGGCCTTCTGTTCTGCAAGTTCCTGGCGCAATTCAGAAACGGAAAGGGCGGGTGCAAGCAGGGAGTAGAAATTACCGGCAAAGAACCCTACGGCCACAAATATACCGACACCAATACTCACGACCAGGCCAAACAACATACGCGCGGAAAACTGTCCCAGGTCAACCTGATGCCGTTTGCCACGCTTTGTAAATACAATAATATTCATTCTGTTATCGTTGTTGTCCTGTTGTTCCAGTTACATGTTCTAAAATCAAATTGTGCCTATCGTAAAATTAAAACAAATCCTTTTTGGGCCAGAATCAACCCTGTCCCGCCTGTCCGCTTCCGTCGCCAGTCACGAAGCTTTGCTGATCCGCGTGCGCCGCGTACTACCTGAACCCATTACCCGCCACTGTATTGCCGTATCCGTCGACGGTGACATGCTGGTCATCGTGACCGATTCTGCCTCCTGGGCAACCCAGCTGCGTTTTCATGAACAGACCGTCCTTTCAGATCTTGCTACCGACAAGCCTTTTAAAGGCATCCGCCGCTTATCTGTCCGAGTCAGGATGGGCCGGGACACTCCTGCAACTGAAATCGACCTTCACCCTGATAACAAGATTTCGACCCAAGGTCGAAATATTATTAATTCCTGCGCCAACTCAATAACGGATAAACCGTTATCCAATGCGCTCCGCCGCCTGGCTCGATACGCGTCCGGCAAATCCGATCAGCCAGAGTAAACCGGTGCCATATAGGAAATAGGCGCGTCTTTCTCGTCGTCAAAAGTTACTTCTTCCCAAGCGTTGGTCTGCGCCAATAGCTCGCGCAGCAGCTTGTTGTTCAGTTCGTGCCCGGACTTATACCCTGTGTAGGCGCCTATCAAACTGTGACCAAGCATGTAGAGATCACCAATTGCGTCCAGCACCTTATGTTTTACAAACTCGTCTTCGTAGCGCAAACCGTCTTCATTAATCACCCGGAAATCGTCGACAACAATAGCATTGTCCAGTGAGCCGCCCAGGGCCAGGTTGCGTTCACGCAGCATTTCGTAGTCGCGCATGAATCCGAACGTCCGGGCGCGGGAGACCTCTTTTACAACTGAAGTAGTGGAGAAATCGACTGTAGCCAGCTGAGTGTGTTTTTTGAAAACCGGGTGATCGAATTCGATCTCAAAACTGACCTTGAAGCCGTCAAACGGATCAAAACGGGCCCATTTGTCGGTCATTTCGACAATGACTGGCTTAATGATACGTATGAATTTTTTGGCTTTGGCTTGCTCTTCAATGCCCGCCGATTGCAGCAGGAATACGAACGGCCCGGCACTGCCGTCCATGATGGGCACCTCTGCGGCACTCAAGTCAACGGTGGCATTGTCTATACCGAGTCCGGCAAATGCGGACAGGAGATGTTCTACCGTGGAAATACGGACACCATCTTTGACTAGGGTGGATGACAACGCGGTATCGCCTACATTTTTGGCGTAGGCCTTGATTTCAACGGGTTCGTCGAGATCCACGCGTCGGAATGTAATACCCGCGTCCACCGGTGCTGGTCTTAGCGTCATGTAGACCTTTTCACCTGTGTGAAGGCCCACGCCAGTGGCACGTATGACATTTTTAAGCGTTCGCTGCTTTACCATTCTGCTGTTTTGATCCGATTTTTTTGCGCAAAATAAAACCGGATGGAAAGCTCCACGACCACCGGTTCGATCCGACCGCCACTACGTCCTAGGGCGACCACGATACATCCCAAAGTTAGGCCTCTCCGTTCAAAGCGCGCGCAGGGGCGGCTACAGTAGCATAGTCACAAAAATCAACGCAACTCCCTGATTCACAAAAACTATCCGCTATTTTTCCCCTCCGAATCAGTCTGCCTGGCGGCGAAGGAATGCGGGCACATCCAGAAGCGATTCTGCGTCATCTGTCGCCACCAGATTGTCGCCCACCGCACGTTTGCGCATAACGGTCGGTTTATCGAGCTCGGCGTAGTCCACTTCGCCATTGGCTCCCCTAGGCACCGCCCTAACCTGCGGCGATTCGTGGCGGACGACTTGTGGACGGCCAAGACCGGTTGCTACCACCGTGACCCGCATTTCGCCACTCATTTGTGGATCGATTACGGTTCCGATTACCACCGTGGCATCATCTGAGGCAAATTCCTTAATGGCATTTCCCACTTCCTCGAATTCACCAATGGCCATGTCCATCCCGGCAGTAATGTTCACCAGGATGCCGCGGGCTCCTGAAAGATTGATCTCATCCAGGAGCGGGCTGGAGACCGCCATGTCGGCGGCTTCGCGAGCCCGATCCGTGTCCGAGGAAACCCCAGTGCCCATCATGGCCATGCCCATTTCGGACATGACGGTCCTGACATCGGCAAAGTCAACGTTAATTAGACCCGGCCGGGTGATCAGCTCCGCAATGCCCTGCACCGCACCTAGCAGTACATTGTTGGCCGTTTTGAAGGCATCGAGCAGCGTGGTGGTACCGCCCAGCACTTCGAGCAGCTTTTCGTTGGGAATGGTTATCAACGAATCCACGTACTTGCTCAGTTCATCCATGCCACGCGCCGCGACTTCCATCCGCTTGCGACCTTCAAAGCCGAATGGCTTGGTTACCACCGCAACCGTCAAAATGCCCAACTCCTTTGCCGTCTGCGCAATCACAGGGGTCGCACCGGTACCGGTTCCACCACCCATGCCGGCTGTGATGAACAGCATGTCCGTACCTTCGATCAGCTCGACAATCCGGTCACGATCTTCTGTGGCTGCCTGCCGCCCGATATCCGGGTTGGAGCCTGCACCCAACCCCTTAGTGATATTGCAGCCAATCTGTAGGGTGGTACGGGTATGGGTGTTCATCAGCGCCTGAGCGTCAGTATTGGTACAAACAAAATCAACGCCCTCGATCCCTGCATTCACCATGTGTTGCACGGCATTACCGCCACCGCCTCCTACGCCCATCACCTTGATGATGGCGTTTTGACTATATCCATCCATCAGTTCAAACATGTCGATACTCCTCTGTGACCCTTATCGGTTGTTTCTAAAAATTTCCTTGGAACCATCCCTTCATCCGGTCCCAAATTTCTCGAATTCCTCCACTCATTCCACTACCCACACCGGGTTGTGCAGAGCCTTGTGAACCAAACAACAGCAGGCCAACGCCTGTTGCGTGAATGGGATTGCGCACCACTTCGGATAAGCCGGAGACGTAAGATGGGTAACCGAGCCGCACTGGCATGTGGAACACTTCTTCAGCAAGGTCGACTGCACCTTCCATCTTGCTGCTGCCCCCGGTCACCACCACACCGGCCGCGATAAGGTCTTCAAAGCCACTGCGCCGTAATTCAGCTTGTATCAGACTGAACAATTCCTCATAACGAGGCTCAATCACCTCAGAAAGCGTTTGGCGTGCCAACCGCCGCGGCGGTCGATCGCCGACGCTTGGCACCTCGATGGTTTCTTCCACGCTTGAAAGTTGTGACAAGGCGCAGCCGTATTTGACTTTGATTTCTTCTGCGTACTGGGTCGGCGTTCGCAAAGCCACGGCGATATCATTAGTAACCTGGTCACCGGCAATTGGAATGACGGCCGTGTGACGAATTGCTCCCTCGGTGAAAACAACAATATCCGTCGTACCGCCGCCGCAATCCACGATGCAAACACCAAGGTCTTTTTCGTCTTCAGTGAGTACAGAGAAACTCCCCGCAAGTTGCTCGAGAATAATGTCGTCAACTTCCAGGCCACAACGACGTACGCACTTAATAATGTTTTGTGCTGCAGATAACGCACCAGTAACAATGTGAACCTTTGCCTCTAGGCGAACACCCGACATGCCGATTGGTTCACGTATTCCATCCTGGTTATCAATAATGAATTCCTGCGGCAGGATGTGCAGAATTTTCTGGTCAGCGGGAATCGCCACGGCTCTAGCTGCGTCAATAACCCGCTCGACGTCACCTGCGGTTACCTCCTTATCACGAATTGCTACAATGCCATGCGAGTTCAGGCTTCTGACATGGCTACCGGCAATTCCTGCAAACACAGAGTGGATTTGACAACCTGCCATTAGTTCGGCTTCTTCCACCGCACGTTGAATCGATTGCACGGTGGATTCGATATTGACCACTACACCGCGCTTCAAGCCGCGCGATGGGTGTGTGCCGATACCAATAATCTCGATTTCGTTGCCGTCCTTGACCTCGCCCACGATGGCGACAACTTTCGAGGTGCCGATATCCAGCCCGACTATCAGGTTCTTGTCAGATTTCTTGGGCATTCAAGTCTTCCTCTTTGTTTAATTCGCTTGTATGTATAAACGGCTGGTTCCATTTGACGGCAAAACCGTTTGAATACCGGAAATCTAGCTGCTCAATTTTTTTCCCATGTGTTGCCAGTAACGGCGCGGCATGTCTTGCAAAACGTTGCAGCCTACCGTCAATATCCTCAACACCCAGGATTACCGTGACGCCTGTATACGTTTCCAGCCGAAACGAACGCCGATTGCTGAGAGTCAGTTTCGCGAAATCAAGTTCGGTACCGCCAAGAATCGATTTGAACTGACCGTAACGAGTTAAAAGGTAGGATTGTGTTCCATCGGGACCATCAAGCCTTGGCAGCGTTTCGAATTCTGCCCGGGTTGAACCAAATATTTCACCGTTGGCGTTAAGCAGTTTTTCACTGCGCCACACGGCTACAGGTGTTTCTTCAGTTATTTCGATAACCAGTGTCGCCGGCCATTCACGACGTACACGCGCATCACGTACCCATTCGATTCGCTTGACCGATTCGCGCAATCCGACAAGATTCACTCTAAGAAAACCGGCTTTCGCATGTTCCTTTGCAATTTCCTGTACATACCCAACCTGCACAAAGCGGAAATTCCCGGTTATCAGAAGCGTTTTGAATTCGATGAACCCGATGTCACTCAATATGGCTCGTCCATTCATGAACAACAACGCCAGGCCAAGAACCAGAGCCGGCATGACGTAACCGCGCAGTTTTTGCCAACCACCACGACTGACTTCTCCGACTTGCCTTGATCGATTGTCAATTACGCGTTGCATACATCGTCTCTTCCAGAATCAGCCACACCAACTCTTTGAAATCGATACCGATAGCGCTTGCAGCCATGGGAATGAGGCTGTGATCCGTCATTCCTGGCTGCGTATTGGCTTCCAACAACCAGGGGTTGCCTTGCTCATCCAGCATGAAATCAACGCGTCCCCAACCTCGTGCCTTTAATGCCTCGAAAGCGCGCATACTTAGTTCGCCAAATCGCTTCTCCGCGTTTGCATCCAGCCCGCTCGGGCAGTAGTAACGGGTCGAATCTGAGAAATACTTTGCCTCGTAGTCATAAAATTCCCGCGGCGTTTCGATCCGAATAATTGGCATAACTCGATTGTCCAAAATGCAGGTTGTGTACTCGGGTCCGGTAATCCATTTTTCCAGCAGCACGAAATCCTCGAAACGTTTGGCTTCCAGGAATGCGGCCTCGAGCTGTTTTTCGTTATCCACCTTGGTCATGCCAAGACTGGATCCCTCGTGAACCGGCTTGGCACACAACGGAAATCCGATTTCACGACCAACGCGGCCCAGTTCAGCAGCATCTGAAACAGCCAGACTGGGGGGTGAAGGTAGATTCACGGCACTCCAAATCTGTTTTGTCAGAACCTTGTCCATGCACAGCGCAGACCCCAATACACCACTTCCTGTATACGGAATTCCAAGCACTTCCAGCACGCCTTGGATAACGCCGTCTTCACCACCAGGGCCATGCAAGATATTGAAGACGCGGTCAAAGTTGCCTGTTTGCAGAGTTGTCAGAAAGTCTCCGGTCGCATCAAGCTTGTGCGCCTCAATTCCTGATTCCTTTAACCCCGCGAGCACCTGGTTGCCGCTCTTGAGTGAGATTTCCCGTTCGGCGGAATCGCCCCCCATCAAAACGGCGACTCTGCCAAAGGCTTCAGGATCGGTAACTGTTCTTTTGAACTCAGTCATCGCGTCTTTCACCAATCACGCGAACTTCGCGCTCAAGCCGAATGCCATGAGTTTTTTCAACGGTTTGCTCAATGTGCAGCATTAGTGCCTCAATATCGGCTGCTGTGGCCCGGCCTTCGTTGATAATAAAATTTGCATGCTTCTCGGATACTCTAGCTCCGCCAATCGAGAACCCTTTAAGACCGGCGACCTCAATTAGTCGCGCGGCATGTTCACCCTTTGGATTCCGGAACACGGAACCGCAACTTGGCAAACCTATGGGTTGCAATGCATTGCGCTTCGCCAGTAGTTCCTTGATTTCGGTGCGGGTTTTCTGTTGCCCTGGGGGGAATTCGAAGATGCCGGCAATGAACCATTCTTCGGCGGGCCCTTTGACGTACCGGTATCCGATTTCGTATTCGTTGCGTTGCCGAGTTTGAATTTGTCCAGCACGGTTGATCACTTCCACTGCCTTCACCGCATGCCAGGTTTCGCCGCCGAAAGCACCGGCATTCATAGCCAACGCACCACCCAGTGCGCCTGGAATGCCGGCAAAGAAATCAGCACCCTCGAGTCCCCAGGTTACGCATTGCCTGGATAATTTTGCGCAGGTCGTGCCCGCCTGCGCGTAAACCAAGCCGTCCGTTCTGCGCTGCAACTCGACCAGGAATCCTGTAGTGGCGATCACGGTGCCGCGGATTCCACCGTCCCGGACAAGCAGGTTGCTCCCGAGGCCAATCCAGTGAATCGGTTCTTTATCTGGGAGTTGTGCGAGAAACGTAGCCAGATCATCGATATCGGCGGGTTGGAACAACTGATCGACCGGACCGCCTACACGCCACGAGGTGTAACGCGACATGCTTTCACCGTGTTTTACGATGCCGCGTAGTGACTGTATCGCGTCGTGGGCCATCACTTAATCGTCCCGGACTCGAGATACTGCGGTATCAAAGCCGCTACGTTTCCAATGTCGCCGGCTCCCATGGTCAGCAACAAATCACCGCCTTTCAGCAATGACTGTAATGTTGCTGGCAGTTCGTTGACATCGGCCACGTAAATCGGGTCTACCTTGCCACGTTGGCGAATTGTCTTGCTCAGACTCTTGCCGTCGGCGCCTTGAATTGCTGCTTCACCTGCCGCGTATACTTCTGTTATGACCAGTACGTCAGGTCGTGAAAGCACTTCCGAAAAGTCGTCGAACAACTCTTCTGTACGCGAGTAACGATGCGGCTGAAACGCAACGACCAGTCGTCGGTTCGGCCACCCTGCCCTGGCTGCGTCAATTGTTGCGGCTATTTCGCTCGGATGATGGGCGTAATCGTCAAACATAAGCACCTTCCCGCCATTGACATTGATTTCACCGTGAGCCTGAAAACGACGCGATACACCTTCGAAATTAGCCAGAGCGGCACAGATTTCTTTGTCACCCACGTCCAGTTCATCCGCAACACAAATCGCGGCAAGCGCGTTCAAGACATTGTGATCGCCTGGCAGATTCAACTGGATATCCAGATCGGCCTGCTGATCCGCACGTTTAACCGTGAATCGTGTAACCGTCCCGTCTTGCCGTATCCGGCTAGCCTGGAAATCCGCATCTTCGGACTTGATGCCATAGGAGCGGATAGGCCGTTGAATCTGCGGCAACATATCACGCACTACCGGGTCGTCAATACAAACCATTGCATGACCGTAGAAAGGTAAATGATGCAAAAACTCGAGGAATGTTTGTCGCAAACGCTGGAAATCACCCTCGTAAGTCTTCAGGTGGTCCGCATCGATGTTGGTCACCACTGCTGTGATCGGCTGCAGGTGCAAGAACGAGGCATCGCTTTCGTCCGCCTCAGCAACAAGATATTGTCCAGCTCCAAGACGCGCATTGGTGGCGGTGCTGTTCAGTCGTCCACCAATAACAAACGTCGGGTCCATACCTGCTTCGGCGAGTATGCTTGCAATAAGACTTGTCGTAGTCGTCTTGCCGTGCGTGCCTGCAACCGCAATGCCATAGCGGAAACGCATTAGTTCTGCCAACATTTCAGCCCTGGGCACGACCGGAATACGGTCACGCTGAGCCGCAATAATTTCTGGGTTGCTTTCATCAATGGCGCTTGACACCACTACGACATCGGCACCAGTGATGTTTTCTTCCGCATGACCCAATACAACCGGTATCCCCTGTTTTTCGAGCTGCTCTGTCGCAGCAGACGCCTTGAGATCCGAACCCTGCACCGCGTAACCAAGATTGAGCAGAACTTCCGCTATACCACTCATGCCAGCTCCGCCGATGCCGACCATATGAATCCGGTTTGTGCGCCCCATGGCCCGGCTCATGACTTAAGCCTCCCGATTGCACGTAAGCATTCGTTCACGACAGACACGGTTGCGTCCGGGTGTCCCATTGCTCTGACTGCTTCGGCCATGCGCAAGCGCAAATCAGGATCATTTCCCAACTCGGTAATTTCCCTGGTGAGCCGCTCGGCCGTCAGCTCCGTTTCCGGAATCACTCGCGCTGCGCCAGCGCCAAAAAGATATTCGGCATTTCGCGTCTGGTGATCATCAACAGCATGTGGAAAGGGAACAAAAATAGCCGCCACACCAACCGCAGAAATCTCGGCCACAGTCATGGCACCGGCACGGCATATCACGATGTCGGTATACGCGAGTTCTTCTGCCACGTGATCCATGAATGGCACAACTTCTGCCCGCACACGGCTGCCAGCATAAATATCGCGTGCAGTCTCTGCGTGTGCGGCACCGCATTGGTGTCTGACCTGGACTTCAATGTGAGCTGCGAGCGCATTCACTGCTGTGGGCACGACTTCGTTCAACACGCGCGCGCCCTGACTGCCACCCAAGACAAGAATTCGCAAAATCTCTTCGGTCTTGTGAGTGCGCAGGGCCGGCGGCGTAATGTCCATAAATTCTTCGCGTAACGGGTTTCCGGTAAGCAGTGTATTTTTACGACTACCAAAGCTGTCAGGGAATGCAGTCATCACGCAACGAGCAAATCTTGCGAGAACCCTATTCGTGACCCCGGCAACTGCATTCTGTTCATGTACGAATAGCGGGCAGTGAGTTAGCCAGGCCGCGACACCTCCGGGTCCGGCAACAAAGCCACCCATACCAATCATGAATATCGGTTTGCGGCGGCGAATAATGGCAGCCGCCTGCCAGATAGCACGCACGATTCGTACTGGCGCTATGAGCAAGCTTGTTATTCCTTTGCCGCGTACCCCACTGATGTTGATCCATTCAATGTCCACACCAGCTTCCGGAACTACCTTTGCTTCCAGGCCGGCATGTGTCCCCATCCATACCGGCAGAAACCCACGTGCATCGAGTTCCCTTGCTACGGCGAGCGCAGGGAAAACGTGCCCGCCGGTTCCGCCCGCAACAACCATGACGGCTTCCCTGTCTTTCATGCCATCACCTCCTTCCTCAACCACAGATCACGGTCGGATTCCTGGCACTCACGGGCAACCCGCATCACAAGACCTATTGCGAAACAGCAAACCAGCAAGCTGGAGCCACCTGCACTGACAAATGGCAGAGTCAATCCCTTGGTGGGGAGTACACCCATGTTTACGCCAAGATTTATGAAGGCTTGTAATCCAATCCAGGTTCCGATTCCCCACGACAGGTAAGCACCAAACATCTGTTCACGCCTTGCCGCCGTGGCCGCAATCGCGAAAATTCTCGAGACCAACAATAGATACAAACCAATTACAACCAGCGAACCAAATAATCCCGTTTCTTCAGCGATGACCGCAAATACGAAATCGGTGTGGGCTTCTGGCAAATAGAATAGTTTTTGCACACTGGCACCCAGCCCAACACCAACCCATTCACCTCTTCCAATTGCAATTAGCGATTGGGTCAACTGGAAACCGCTGTTGAAAGGATCTGCCCAGGGGTCCAGAAATCCGGTAAGGCGTTGCAAGCGGTATGACGAAGACATCGCCAAACCGATGAAAACCAGCATTGCAACAGAAAGCAGGACAGTTAAATCACGCAATCGCACGCCACCAATGAAGAACATTGCCAAAGCGGTAGCGAGCAGCACCAACGCGGCACCGAAATCCGGTTCTGCCAGCAAAAGCAAAGAAGCGGAAAAAACCAGTAGCAACGGCCGGATGAAGCCGCCGAAACTTGTCAGCACCTCTTCCTGCCGTTTCACCATGTATGCGGCCAGGTATATATAAATAAACAGCCGTGCCGGTTCCGAAGCCTGTACGCCGACCGGGCCAAACCTGATCCAGCGAATGCTGCCGTTCACTTCGTAGCCGATACCAGGAACGAGAACCATCATCAGCAGGCCAAACGCCGCAAGCAGCAGCACTCCGCGGCTGGCTTGCCAAAAACGTAGCGGCATGATCCACGCGAATACCGCCGCAAGCAACCCGGCTATGGTGAATAACGCCTGCTTGCGCGTGTAATAAAACGGCAACCCATACTCACTTTCTGCAATTGATAGCGACGCGGAAGTAACAAACACGATGCCTATTGCCAGCAAAGACAGCATGGCAAATAGCAACCATGGATCAACGTGCTCCTGCCGCACGCCAGCAATGCGTTGTCTGCCGATCGCGGGTTTCATGACGTCACCTCGTGTACAGCGTGCATGAATACTTCGCCTCTCTCGGCAAAACCTGAAAACATGTCCAGACTTGAGCAGGCAGGAGACAACAAAACCGTGTCGCCCTTTTGTGCAACGCGGTGCGCCGTATTGACCGCTGCGGGAATATCCTCAACCTGGCATACATCTGTCTCGGCTTGTAATGCGTCTGCCAGCTTTTCGGCGTCCTTGCCAAAAAGTATGGCGTTACGCACTTTGTTTCTTGCAACAGTGGCAAGTGGCCTGAAATCAGCCCCTTTGCTCTCTCCTCCGGCGATCAGAACGATCGGTCCGGGCAGTCCTTCCAGGGCCGCAAGCGTTGCACCCACGTTCGTCCCCTTGGAATCATTTATCCAGGTAACGCCTTTCGATTCAGTCACCCATTGCATGCGGTGCGGAAGACCGGCAAACCTGGAAAACACTTCTCGTACAATTTCATTTTCCACATCAATTAAGTCGGTAAAACACCTAACGGCGAGCGCATTCATGACGTTATGTGTGGCGCGAAAGCGCAGGTCCGCTACAGGCATGAGCAAACGAGATCCCATACATAACCACGGTTGGCCATTGACCTGCGCGACACCCGCTTCGAGTTCGTTCCGCGGCGCGCCAACACCAAAAGTCCTGCAAGACACTGCCTGCTTGGCCATCCTGGAAACAAAGGGATCATCACGGTTCAGGATCAGGTGTTGTGCGAATGAAAGCAGTCGTGATTTTGCAGCAGCATACTGCTCAATGTCAGTGTAACGATCGAGATGGTCTGCACTGATATTAAGCACCGTAGCAGCAAACGCATTAAATTCGTGCGTGAGGTCAATTTGAAAACTCGACAATTCCAGTGCGTAATAATCCGGCACGGTGTTATCGAGTAATTCGAGTACTGGCGTACCTATATTTCCACCTATCCCGATTTCTTTACCTGCCGCGCACAATACTTCGCCGAGCAGCGTAGTTACCGTACTCTTGCCGTTCGAACCGGTTACCGCGAGAATCCTAGCATCGGCGACCTGGCTAAATAGTTCGATATCACCGCACAATGAAACCCCACTGGAACGCAGTTGCCGAATAAAGGAATCATCCAAAGGCACACCGGGTGAGACAACCGCCGATTCGGCAAACCCGACTAGCGATTGCGGAAACCCGCCAACATGAATGCTCTCATCCGGCAATAGTTTCTTAACAGCATCCAGGCTTGGCGGCGATTGGCGGTTATCTGTCACGACGACTTCGTGACCTGCCGCCAACAGGAAACGCACGCAGGACAAACCGGTATTGCCAAGCCCTACAACCAAGATTTTCTTTCTGTCGTGTTTCACTGCTAATTCCAAGTTACACGCCACCTTTGATCAACGAATTTTTAAAGTCGACAAACCGATCAACACCAGAATGACGGTTATGATCCAGAAACGAACGATCACTCGAGGTTCGGGCCAACCTTTCAGTTCAAAGTGATGGTGCAATGGCGCCATGCGAAACAGGCGCTTCCCGGTAAAACGATACGACACAACTTGTAGAATGACCGATACGGTTTCCACCACGAATACGCCGCCCATGATGAATAGCACAAGTTCCTGCCGCACGATCACCGCTAACACACCAAGCGCCGCCCCGAGCGCAAGCGCACCGATGTCGCCCATGAATACCTGCGCCGGGTAGGCGTTGTACCAGAGAAAAGCCAGACCCGCGCCGACCAGTGCGCCACAAAAAACAACCACTTCGCCGGCCCCTGGTAAGTAAGGAATGCCAAGATAGGTTGCAAAATAAATGTTGCCCGAGGCGTATCCAAAAACACCCAGCGCACCTCCAACAAGGACTGCTGGCATTATTGCCAGACCGTCGAGCCCATCCGTGAGATTTACGGCATTACTGCTTCCCACAACAACGAGATACGCCAACACTACGTACCCTGAGCCAAGGGGAATCGCTACATTCTTGAAAAACGGAACAATCAATTGCGTTTCCGCTGGAACTTGTGCGGTCTTGTAAAGCACGAGAGCGGCGGTCAGCCCGGCAATCGATTGCCAAAAATACTTCCAGCGCCCACTCAATCCCTTTGAATCACCGAGTACCAGTTTCTTGTAGTCATCCACGAAGCCGATCAGACCAAACGAAGCGAGAACACCGATCAGCACCCATACATAGCGGTTGCCCAGATCCGACCAAAGCAAGGTACTGACCAGAATGGCTGCCAATATCAACACACCACCCATAGTTGGCGTACCGGCCTTTGAAAGGTGTGACAACGGTCCGTCGTCACGAACCGTCTGGCCGATTTGCCGAAACGTCAAGTGACGAATCATCCACGGCCCACAGATGAATCCGAATAACAGCGCGGTCAATGCACCTAGAATCGCGCGAACCGTTAAGTACTGGAACAGATTGAATCCTGAGTAAATATCGGAAAGAAATTTCGCCAATTCCAATAACATTTTTAGCCCCTCTTCTCGGCGGCACTCGTCAGCGCTTCCACTACTCTTTCCATGCGCATTCCACGAGAACCCTTGACCAGCACGGTAATCCCCGGAGTGATATCTTTGCGTAGCCGTTCGTTAAGCTGGTCCATATCCTGAAAATGAATGGCATTCATGCCGAATCCGGAAACAGCCTCTTTGCTTGCATCGCCAAAGGTGTAGAGACGCTGTACGCCAAGACGTTTCGCTTCAACGCCGGCTTTGCGGTGCATTGCCTGTGATTTCTCACCAAGCTCTTTCATGTCACCAAGCACCAACCACGCAGTACCGCCTAGCGATACCAGCCACTGCAATGCAGCCGACAAGGACAGCGGATTGGCGTTGTAGGTATCGTTGATGATTTTCATCCCTGCGGCGGTATCAATGATTTGTAAACGACCTGTAGCTCCCCTGGCTTGCTTCAGACCGCTTTGGATACTTTGCAAGCTCGCACCGGCCGCCCACGCAGCTGCCGCAGCCGCCAGAGCATTATTGACGTTGTGCATACCCGGCAGTGGCAACTCGATCTCAATCTCACCATCGGGCGACTGGAGATCGAATCGTGATACCGCGCCACTCTGACTGATGGCATCTCGATCAACATGGAAGTCCGCATTCGTCACAAAACCAAACGTCACGATGCGCCGATCACCGGCAATATCTCTCCAGTAATCGTAAAAAGGTTCGTCAGCGTTGATGACTGCCGTGCCGCTGCCAGGTAGGCCGACAAAAAGTTCGCCCTTCGTTTCTGCCACGCCTTGCACGCTACCGAAACCTGCCAGATGTGCAGGACCAACGTTTGCAACGACACCAACATCTGGCCGTGCAATTTCCGTTAAGCGCGCAATTTCGCCTTTCTTGTCGGCACCTAATTCGATCACTGCATAATTGTGCGACTCGCGCATGCGCAACAGGGTAAGCGGCAAACCAATGTCATTGTTGTGATTGCCTTCCGTGGCCAACGTCTCCCCTATGCAACTCATGATTTGGCCGCAAGTATTTTTGACCGTTGTTTTTCCACTGCTGCCAGTTATGCCAATAACAGGGCACGAAAAATTTCTGCGCCAGGCTTCGGCGAAATCACCTAACGCCCGCCGTGTATCGCTAACAACCACTTCAGGCAATCCGGAATTCATCGCTTGATTGACAACAAGGCCGACGGCACCCCGCGATTTGGCCTGTGCAATGAAGTCATGGCCGTCAAAATTCGGCCCACTGATTGCAAGAAACACAGCGCCTGCCTGTGGATTACGCGAATCGATGGAAATTTCCGAAAAAGAGATGTTGTTTCCAGCCAGTTCACCACCGGTTGTCAGGGCAAAATCCTTCATGGTCCGCGAGGTCATGCTACCCACTCCTCCAATGACCGGGTGACAATGTCACGGTCGCTGAAATATTTTTTACCCGCTGCGGTGATCTGGTATTCCTCGTGCCCCTTTCCGGCCACGAGTACAACATCATCAGACTTCGCATGACCGATTGCCGTTTTTATTGCGCTGGCACGATCATGTATGACGCTCGCGTGATCCGGTTGTTGCATGCCGGCGAGAATTTCCTGCACGATCTCTGAGGCCTGTTCGGTGCGCGGGTTATCATCGGTAACAACAACGTGATCCGCCAACCGTTCCGCGATCCTGCCCATCTCAGTTCGCTTGCCACGATCACGGTCACCACCACAACCGAATACGCAGAAAAGTTGTCCGCGCGTATGCGCACGTGCTGCGTTCAAGGATTGCAGCAGCGCGTCCGGAGTGTGTGCATAATCTACAATGACTACCGGCACGGATTGACCGCCGAACCGCTCCATTCGGCCTGTTATTTGCTTTACGTCTTGCAGCACGGCAACAGCGGTCTCGAGCGGAATTTCCTGACCCAGCAGAACACCAATCACGGCCAGTACATTGTAGACGTTGAAGCGGCCAATTAGCGGAACATCAACCCTGGCCTCGGCACCATCAAACACTGCGGTAAACGACAAGCCCAGTTCGGTATAGTCGATTTCTCGGGCTGTAAGTATGTGAATTCCATCGAAGGAATTTGTATCCAGTGCGCCAATGCCATACCCAACAACCATCGGTACATTCCGAACTAACTTGATGAACTCTTGCCCTACCGGGTCTTCGGCATTGATAACAGCACATTGCAAGCCGGCTGTTGAGAATAATCGGCTTTTCGCTACAGCGTATGCACCCTCGTTCTCATGGTAATCAAGATGATCGCGCGTGATATTCGTGAATACTACCGTGTGAAAGTGCACACCACTGACTCGGCCCTGGTCCAATGCGTGCGATGTCACTTCCATGACAACGCAGTTGCACGCAGCTTCCATGAAGTTCACCAGTTGCTGTTGCAACTGCAAAACCTCCGGTGTCGTCAGTTCACCAGGCAATATTTTTCCGGGACGTCCCGTACCTAACGTACCTATCACACCACAACCGGTGCCGTTGAGTTCCAGTGCCTGCGCAACCAGATGGGATACTGTAGTTTTCCCATTCGTGCCTGTGACACCAATGACACTCAGCGTATCGCTGGGTTGATCGAAAAATTTCGCTGTTATTTCGCCCGCGCTAATCGAAAAATCTTTCAGCGCGGCCGCAAAAATATCTTCGGGCAATTGAGGGGGTGTAATGGATTCAGCCGTTTCCCAAAGAACTGCTGCCGCGCCACGTTGCATAGCTTGCGCAACGAAAGTCAAACCATGTGTTGCAATACCATTGCGTGCAAGAAACAGACTGCCTGGTGTCACTGTTCTGCTATCAAATGACACGGCGGAAATTTCGCAATCACTTTCCGCCGGAACGTCAATAATTCCCCTTAGCAAGTCCGACAAGAGTTTGCGGCGCACTGTCATGGTGTGTACCTCGCCGCAACTATTGTTTCTGGCTCATCGTCCAGCGTTTTGTTTGAATCCGGCGGCACATCCAGTAAACGTAACGCACCACTCATAACCCTGGAGAAAACCGGAGCAGCTACAACGCTGCCGTAGTAATTGCCGGTAGAGGGTTCATCAATCACAACGACTGCGACCAAGCGCGGATCGGACACCGGTGCCATGCCGGCAAAAATGCTGACATGCCGTTCGGTTGAATACCCACCAGCGATGGCCTTGCGCGCCGTCCCGGTTTTACCGGCTACACGGTAGCCGTCAACAGCCGCCCGATGTCCGGTACCGTCACTACTAACCACAGCTTCCATCATGCCGCGCACGGTTCTTGCGGTTTTGGCGCTGATAATCGACTCACCGTGCGGCCGCTTGTTATTCACAAGGATACTCAGTGGCTTGCGAACACCGTCCTCGGCAATGATCGAATAGGCTTGCGCCAGTTGCAGGGGCGTCACGGCTACTCCGTAACCGTATGCAAGCGTGGCCTGGCCAATTGGACGCCAGCGCTGATAATGCGCAAGCTTTCCGGTCGATTCACCAGGCAGTCCGCTACCGGTGGGTGAACCAAACCCGAACCGTGTCAGCGTAGACCAGAGGTAATCACCTTTGAGCGACAAGGCAATTTTGCTGGCACCAACATTAACGGAGCGTTTTAATACTGTTGTTACGTCAATAACACCGTAATTGCGCTCATCTTCCACGGCATAGCCACCAACTTTCAGTATTCCCGGGCTTGTATCAATTAGCGTGTCCGGAGTGACGCGACCGGCTTCTATTGCCGCAGCGATCGGGAACGGTTTGAAGCTTGATCCTGGTTCAAATTGGTCGGTCACCGCGCGATTGCGGTAATGCTCGCCAATCAGACTGTCACGATTGTTTGGGTTAAAAGAGGGTTGATTTGCCAGCGCAAGAATTTCACTGGTTTTTGAATCAACAACAACAATCGAACCGGACTTGGCGTTATTTTCCTGAATGACTGCCTTGAGCTCTCTATAGGCCAGGTACTGAATCCGCAGATCAATGCTTGAAACAAGCGTTTTACCCGGTTCCGGACTGCGAATGTTTTCCACATTCTCGACTGTGCGTCCTAGCCGGTCTCGCAAAACACGCTTTGCACCATTTCTGCCCCGCAACCAGTCATCGAATGCCAGTTCAAGTCCTTCCTGCCCTTCGTCATCAATGTTAGTAAATCCAAGCATGTGAGCCGTCACTTCGGATGCCGGATAAAAGCGGCGATACTCACGTAGCAAATACACGCCGGGAATTTCTTCGGACGTGATTCGAGCTGCATCGTTGGGACTCATATGACGCCGCACGTAAACGAAATCGCGTTCAAGACGTTCGGTAACCTTTTGTTTCAGTACGCCAGGTTCAAGGCCGGTCAGATACGCGAGGCGTGAAAGATCGGAATCGAGGTTTTGCAATTCCTTTGGATTGACCCAAACCGAATCAACTGTGGTACTCACAGCCAGCGGTTCACCATTCCTGGCTGTAATCATTCCGCGATGCGCCTGGATTACGTCCGTGCGCAAATGACGTGCGTCTCCCTGGTCCTGTAAAAACTGGTTATCCAGCACTTGCAATTCGACAGCGCGCCAAATAAGCAGAGCCGCTGTAAGCATGTAACCAGCAGCTATCAAGTGCGCTCGCCACCGCCACTTACGATTCGTGACTACTTCGATCATTGAAGTATCACCACGATTTCGGAATTCTCAGGAATCACCATGTTCAGTTGTTCGTGTGCCAGTTTTTCGATACGGCCATGTGTCGCCCACGTGCTCTGCTCAAGTCGCAGTTGACCCCACTCGATGTCCAAGTTGTCCCGCTGTTTCCGTAGATTTTCGAGCTGAACGAAAAACATGCGCGTCTGGAATTTTGAATACGCCACCGCAACCGCCGACCCTGTGACGGCAAGAAAAAGAGCTGCACTAAAAATCGTACTTATTTTCATGGGCAACGCACCGCCACTCGCAGCACAGCACTTCGCGCTCGGGGATTGTTTTGTATTTCGGAATCGGATGGCCGAATGATCGGACCAAGCTTGCGCATTATGGGCACCGGATCAGATGTCCGGATCGGCAGCTTCGCGGGCAAGAAATCCTTTGGTCGCTCCTGGTCACGAATAAACCGTTTTACTATTCGATCTTCCAGGGAGTGAAAACTGATCACACATAACCGGCCTTCGGTAGCAAGCATACGCGGGCACTGCGCCAGACATGTACGAAGATCGTCTAGTTCATTATTAATGTGTATACGCAACGCCTGAAATGTTCGGGTAGCCGGATGCTTTCCCGGTTCGCGTGAAGGCACAGCCGCGCTGACTAACTCGGCGAGTCGAGCAGCGGTCTTAATTGATGCTTTATCGCGTTCATGGACAATGTGGCGCGCAATTCGTTTTGCGAATCGTTCTTCGCCAAACTTGCGTATAACGTCAGTCAATTCCTGTTCGGATACAGTGGCAAGCCAGTCTGCGGCACTACGGCCATGCCGAGGATCCATGCGCATGTCCAGCAGACCATCGCTTGAGAAACTGAATCCGCGCTCCGCATCATCAAGCTGGGGTGAAGAAACACCGAGGTCAAACAGAATCCCGTTGACCTTACCGGTTAGTTGCCTGCTTTCGACCACGCTTTCTAGCATGGTGAACGCCCCCTGGTTGATACTGAACCGTGTATCACGGCCAAATTTTGCTTCAGCGTCAACAACCGCCTGTGGATCTTTGTCCATGGCCAGCAGGCGGCCTTCTTTGCCCAGCTGTTCAAGCACCGCCGCGGCATGGCCGCCACGGCCATACGTGCCATCGACGTACACGCCATCCCGCTTTATCGCCAGCGACTCCAGGACTTCATTCAGAAGTACCGGTGTGTGCCTAAGCGGTTCCATGTCGCGTCAAAGCGACAGCGATTCAAGATCGGCCGGCAAGTCATTGGCCGATTCATCCATGTCCAACCATTCGTCGCGACGCTGATTCCAGGTTTCCTCGTTCCAGAGTTCAAACTTGTTTCCCTGGCCTATCATCACTACGCGCTTTTCCAGCTGGGCAAATTCGCGCAACGGTTGTGGCAACAGCACGCGGCCATTGCTGTCTATTTCCAGATCCGTCGCATGTCCTACCAGCAGGCGTTGGAGGCGTCGTGCCTGCGGATTGAGGCTTGGCAAGCGGATCAATTTGCGTTCGATTTCTTCCCAGTCAGGCAACGGGTAAAGCAACAGGCAATAGTCCCGGTCTACGGTCAAAACGACATGGCCTTGGCAACAATCGCTGAGCTGCTGCCGAAAGCGAGTTGGTATGGCCAGCCGCCCCTTGGCGTCCAGCGTGACGTTGTTGACCCCTCGAAACATGGCTTAACGGCTGACCGCTCCCGTTGATTCCCACTTATTCCCACTTCGTGACACTATAGGTAGGAATAAGAGGAACTGTCAAGCACCGAACCCACAAAAAATGCTTGTAGGACAGTGACTTAGCGCATTTTGTTGAACCGGGGTTGGGTCGGGTATCGGACCTAAAATCAGATACTTGTGAGGCTATTACAGAAATCGCTTTAAGAATATGCGGTGATATTTTGCTCTATCAACAAAAAGTTATTTTTGCCCAAGGGAAAAAAATCGAAGAAATTTGAGGAGTCGGCCGGTAAGCCGGGTTCTGTCTTGGACAGTCATTCATCTGGGCCAACCGTCACCGGTTTGCTCAAGCAGCCTACCCGGGAACCGTGCGGACCACACGTTGCGGACATGCCGCATGCTCCCCTATTTGGCCTTGCTCCGGGTGGGGTTTTCCGTGCCGCGGCCTGTTACCAGTCGCGCGGTGCGCTCTTACCGCACCTTTTCACCCTTACCAGCGCGAACGCTTCGGCGGTTTGTTTTCTGTGGCACTTTCCATGGGCTCGCACCCTCCAGGCGTTACCTGGCACCCTGTCCTATGGAGCCCGGACTTTCCTCTGTGTTGCCACAGCGACTGCCTGGCCGACTCCGGGCGCCACCTTACTCCGCTAGAGGATCGGCGACAAGCAATCGTTACGTCTTCTCCAATTCAAACGCCCGGGTAAAGGCTATGCCTTCTGCAGTTCAAGCGCCCGAGCATAGACCGCGTTCTTGGGTTGCCCCGAAATGGCCGCTGCCAGTTTGACTGCCTGCTTGAGCGGCAAGTCTGTAAGTAATGGCAGCAGTACCGTATCCAGATCATGCAACGTCGTCCTAGGCTCACTATTACCCGCTACAATGACAACCGCCTCGCCTTTCCTGGCATTCGCATCGGTGGCCACCTGAATGGCAAGGTTTGACAGAGAATCTGCAGTAACCGTTTCGTACAACTTGGTCAACTCGCGTGCCAGCACAACCTGACGATCTGCCCCCAGGCAGTCCGCCATGTCCTGTAACGACTCGGCAAGGCGATGCACGGACTCGTAAAATACGAGGGTGCGCGGTTCCATATTGAGTTGTTGCAACCGTGTCTTTCTCGCAGCCTGTCGGTTTGGCAGAAACCCTTCAAAAACAAAACGGTCCGTTGGAAGGCCCGCAATGCATAGTGCGGCTATAAGTGCACTTGGCCCCGGGACTGGAGTCACGCTGAGCCCATTCTGGTGGCAAGCACGTACGAGTTCAAAACCCGGATCCGAGATCAATGGCGTTCCGGCATCCGAGACCAGTGCAATGTCCTCGCCTTTTTGCAGGCGGGACAGCAGTTCCGCAGAACGGCCAGTTTCATTGTATTCGTGCAAGGAAAGTAGTGGCGTTTTTATTCCGAACGTGGAAAGTAATTTGCGCGTGACGCGTGTGTCTTCAGCGGCAATAACGGATACAGCCGTCAGCACGTTCCTGCCACGCGTGCTGAAATCGTCAAGATTCCCGATGGGTGTTGCAACAATAAATAATGTGCCGCTATTCATTGACACCGGGACGTCCCCTTTAGTTACACTGCGTGCCTGGGTTCATAATCCTGCAACGGGGCTTACCACCCATGCAAGTTACCACTAAAACACTGCTGTATGGCATTCGTATTGGTCTTGCCAGTACGTTGTTGTTTGTTGGTGGCTGTCTTTCATTTACTGGAACAGAACGTGTCGGCCCAAGCACGGAAGAACTTGACCGTCTTGAAGCCTCTCTTGAGAACGAAGAGGCAGCGCATCGGTTTGAATCGTTGGCGGAAAATTATTCGGGCGAATCTCGAACCAGGCTGTTGTTGCGAGCCGCTACCGCGTGGCTGTAAGCCGATCTTCCGGAACAGGCGCGTGTCATTCTTGAAGATTTGCAAACCGTTGCGGCCGCTGAAACCAGCCAGCGACAAATTTATTTTCTTACCGCAAAGCAACGTCTGGCCAGCGGTGACCCGCGCGACACCTTGGCCATGGCGCAGCGGGCACTCGATGTTGGCGCAAACCTTGATGACGTCACCCGTATTCGTGCCGCGGCACTGTTCAAAATGGGGGCCGTATCCGCCGCGATGGATTCACTTCTCCCGCTGCTGGATGATCCGCTGCGTGACGACGATGACCTCACCACCCTACATATGCTTGCCTGGCAAGGACTAACCCAGGCGCGTGTGCCACTTAATGAGATTGTC
This sequence comes from Gammaproteobacteria bacterium, assembly GCA_036443475.1. GTDB lineage: Bacteria > Pseudomonadota > Gammaproteobacteria > Natronospirales > JAZFYH01 > JAZFYH01. The sequence goes on from JAZFYH010000067.1 coordinate 24,921, forward strand.
CTTGAAGACGGTGCACCGCCTTCCCTCACCGGCTGGTTGTCACTAGGTTACCTTGGCCAAACTCTCTGGGAAGCACCATTTGAGTTTCCCCAACGTTTGCACGATTACCAGCTGCAATACCCTAATCACTCCGCAAATACCTACCTAATTCCCGAGTTACTGGATGATTTTCAACGCCGCCTTGAATACCCGGAAAAAGTGGCTTTGTTGCTGCCACTGAGCGGGCGATTCGCGAACTCTGCAACCGCGCTACGCGACGGCTTCCTGGCTGCGCATTTTCAGGCACAAGCAAGCGGTAATAACGTGGACGTACAGATTATCGACAGCGGAACAACACGCGACGACGCCCTGTATGCATACGCGACTGCGCACGAAGCTGGTGCCGGAATCGTGATTGGACCGTTGACGAAAACAGCGCTGTCCGCAATCGCTGCCCAAGGTGCGCTGCCGATAGATGTAATCGGGCTTAACTACCTCGACCAGAACGAAAGCGCACATCCTCAGGTATACCAGTTCGGGTTGCGCCCGGAAGACGAAGCAACCGAAGTGGCCGAACGTGTCATCCAAGAGGGCTTGCGTCGTGGGACGGCATTGTACTCCGACACCGATTGGGGTCGCCGAATGCTCACGGCATTTAATAGCCGATTCACGGAATTGGGTGGTGAGTTGTTGAGTGCGCACGGATATGACGACAGCAATCCGGATTTTTCAACGCCAATTATGCGCATGCTGAACCTCGATGAAAGTCGATTGCGTCACCAGGCGATACGGGCAACTCTGGGTCTGGATCTTAAATTCGAACCACGCCGGCGGCAGGATGTACAATTTATCTATCTCGCTGCGCGCGACCGCGAAGCACCACTGATTCGCCCACAGTTGCGCTTTCACCAGGCAATAAACCTACCGGTGTATGCCACATCGTACGTTTATAATCCTGCGCGGGACGCCGATCGTGATCTAGATGGCATTGCGTTCACCGACATGCCATGGATACTTGCTTCCGAAGGCATTGCCGGGAGGATTCGCGAAAATATTCGCAATAATTGGCCCGATAATTTTGACCGCAACAGTCGTCTTTATGCCCTAGGATTTGATGCCTACCGACTCATTCCCCTGTTGCTGAATTTTGAGCGGCCACTGGCGACACCTGTGCCGGGAATGACCGGTCTGCTTTCACTGGACGCGAATAACCGCATTCGTCGTAGTCTCTATTGGGCCCGGTTTCGTGGCGGTTTCCCTTATATCCTTGCTGCACCTGGTGAAACCGTGCAGACATTCTGAGCGGAATATAACGATGAGCAACCGCCGCAAGGAGCGCGGCAACGAAGCGGAGAACCTTGCCCGCCTTTACCTCGAACAGCATGGCTTGGTATGCCTGGAGCGAAATGTTCGCACACGTTGGGGTGAAATTGACCTGGTCATGTGCGATGGAAACGCCATTGCATTCGTGGAAGTGAGATTCCGGCAAAACCACAAATTCGGGCACCCGGCTGAAACCGTCGATGGTCAAAAACAGGGTAAAATACGCCGGGCTGCTAAATGCCTATTAGGCCAGGGAAAATATGACAACCGGCCACTGCGATTCGATGTCGTGGCAATTTCGCGGGTTAACGGTGAACTTGTAATTGAATGGAACAAGAACGCGTTTGAGTGAAAATCAGGTGAACTGAGATGGATGCGTTACAACGGGTTAAGCAACTTTTTGCTGAAAGTATTGCAATAAAAGAAAAAGCCGTCCAAGACGTGGCAGAACCTGTAGCCAGTGCGGCACTTTTAATGGGTGAATGTCTGATTGCAAACCGCAAAGTGCTCAGTTGCGGTAATGGGGGTTCCGCCGCAGATGCGCAGCATTTTTCGTCTGAACTCTTAAATCGGTTTGAACGAGAAAGGCCCGGGCTGGCTGCCATTGCATTGACAACCGATTCATCAACGCTCACTTCTATTGCCAACGATTACAGTTATGAGGAAATATTCTCCAAGCAAGTGCGTGCACTGGGCCAACCCGGCGATATCCTGCTTGCCATTTCCACTAGCGGCAATTCGCCCAATGTTGTTAAAGCAATAGAGGCTGCCCACGAGAGAGACATGTTTATCATTGCAATTAGTGGTCGAGATGGCGGAAAAATGGCCGGCAGTTTGCGCCAGCGTGACGTAGAAATCCGTGTCAACGCGGAGTCCACTGCGCGTATTCAGGAAGTGCACTTGCTGATTATTCATTGCCTGTGCGACCTTATTGACCAACAGCTATTCGGAACCTGAAATCCTTGGAGTAGTTCCTAGCTTGACCAACGAATCCATTCAGCCTGCACCGGCGTTTCTGTCGGCCATCCAATCGTTGTTTGGTAAGCGAGCAAGATTGGACGCTGCCGACTTGCTGGTCTACGGTTACGACAATAGCCGGCGTGAAACTACGCCGCACGCCGTGTGTTTTGCGCAAAACCACTCAGAAGTTCGAGCACTGGTTCAACTCTGTGCCGAGTACGAGGTACCGCTGACCACCCGGGGATTGGGAAGCGGAACAACTGGCGCGGCCGTACCTATCAACGGCGGTGTCGTGCTCAGCACGGAAAGATTTGCTGGCCTGGTCAAGGTTGATCCGGAAAACCGTCTGGCCATTGTTGAACCGGGAATCACAAATGCCGTACTACAGGAAGCCTTGGCAAAACACGGTTTCTTCTGGCCGCCTGACCCAACTTCTGCAGCCTATTCAACCGTGGGTGGCAATCTGGCGTGCAATGCCGCTGGCCCGCGCGCTATCAAGTACGGAACGCCGCGTGACAATACGCTCGGTCTGATTGCGGTTACCGGTGAGGGAAAAACAATCAAGACTGGTGTCTGCACTTCAAAAGGCGTGGTTGGCTATGACCTGACGCGTTTATTGGTGGGCAGCGAAGGTACCCTGGCGATCATCACTCAGGCCACACTGCGCATTGTTCCTTTGCCGGAATCAAGTCGTTTGCTGCGTGCTGTTTATGGCAGCCTGCAGGGGGCAACCTCTGCGGTCGCGAACATCATGGCGCAACCTGAGACACCCAGCGCATTGGAATTCATGGACCCGGTAGCCGTTTCCCTGGTGCGAGATTATGCGGAGGCGGGCCTGCCTGACCGCGCAGCTGCAGTTTTGTTGATTGAAGTAGATGGAAACAAGTCTGGTATAGAACAGGCAGTAAAATGTATTACCGCAGCGGCAGCCAATGAGGACCTGGTTGAAATACGTGCCGCAGAAAACGAGGTAGAAACTGCGGCCCTCTGGACTTGCCGCAAATCCTTGTCACCGGCGTTACGCAAAATCGCTCCCAAAAAAATCAATGAGGACGTGGTGGTCCCTGTGACACGATTAACCGAACTCGTTTCTGGGCTACAGGAGCTTTCCGCACAATATGGCGTACAAATCGTCAGCTTTGGCCACGCCGGAAACGGTAATCTGCATGTCAATCTGCTCGGTAACCCAAGTGCGCAGGGCGAGCTGCAGCGAATGGAAACTTGTTTACAGGAACTGTTTTCCCTAGTGCTTGGATTAGACGGCACTCTTTCTGGAGAACATGGGATTGGGCTCGAGAAACGCCAATACGTCAGCATGGAAATCGAACCGAATGCCATGCAACTGATGCAGCAGATAAAGCTGCAATTCGATCCCAAGAATATACTTAATCCGGGTAAACTCTTTCCCGACCCCTAGCGGACATTTCTGGGACAAGCGACAACAATATGTTGAAACCTGCAGTACGAAGTACTCCCGGGGCAGTTCTGCTAGCCATTCTTCTGGTTAAAAGCTTTCCGGTACTGGCTAATTCGATCCATATCTATCCCAGTACACGGAACGGCATGCCACTTACCATCATCACGCAAAAGGAATTGAAGTCACGAGGTTACATGACATTGGGTGATGTCATTCGCTACCTTGCCATGAATCAGGTTACCAATGACGCCTTTTCGGTCCAGGACGGTCGCACCAGCGCAAACCTGCGCGGGTTTGGCACCGAGGCCACTCGGGTTTTGTTGAACGGGGAACCCCTTCCTTACTTTGCGCTTGACCAGATAAATGGCGCCGCCGTCGACTTGCGCCTGGTCCCGATTACGGCAATCGAGCGCATTGAAATCTTGCCGGCTGCGAACGGTGTCGATGACGGTTCAGGCAGCATTACCGGATCAATCAATATTATTCTGCTGGAAAATTTCAATCAGGTATCCGGTGAGCTTTGGCAATCCGTGACCGATGAAGGCGCTGCCGAAACGCTTTTGAGCTTCCGTAATGGCAAAAGAAGCAACAATCGCGGCTATGACTACACCATTGCCTGGTACCACCGCGATGCACTGCATGCGAGTGATCGGGCATTTTCTTCTACTTCAGATCATCGCACCCGCGGGGGCAGCGACTTACGCAGTCGCTTCTCAAGCCCGCCGACAATAGAAAACCTCTCGCTTACGCCGTCGTTATTTGCCGATCCGGCTTGCCCAACGGAACGAGTAACCAGTACAACAACCGGAACCGCCTGCGTGATCAATCTGAATACATTGCTGGATCTGTCACCGGATGACGAACGCATCAACCTCGGGTTGGGTGCAGACTGGTCTTTCAATAACGGTTTGCGGTTCGAGTTTGATTTAGCTTTCACGGACGGGAAAACCTCGTTTCGCCAGATACCCCCGGCAATTTTTGGCGATACCCTAACCTTCGGAACCGTGTTTTACCGTCCGTTGGATACCGGTACCCCACTTGTCGTGATAAAGGACCGGGTCACGCACATTAGCTCCAGAACAAGCGGGAAAGTTGCCACATGGGATTGGAAGGCTGGCCTCGTTTACGGCCGCAGCACGGCCAGCCGAACTCACAACAACGGTCTATTGCTTGACCGGTTCCTGGATGCTTTGCAGGGTAACGGTGGAATCAACGGCAACCGAACGTATAACCCATTTGGTGCCGAACCGCAGAACAACGGAGCGCTGGTCGATTTCCTAACCACGAACTGGAACGAGTACGCGGAATGGAAAGAAGTAAAGTTGTTTGGTGAGTTCACGACCGAAATTTTTAATTTGCCAGGCGGGTCGGCACGACTCGGTTTTGGGCTGGAAACCGCGACCGAATCCTTGCAGCAACAACCATCACCTGCGGCGGTGAATTTCCGCATTGCCGGTTCCGGTCGGGTAATACAAGTTGATGAGGAAAGGGATCGCAACGCGGCGTGGATAACTGCATGGTTTCCGTTTCACAACCGCTGGTCCGCTAATGTCGGAATTCGTAGCGATGACTACGAAGACACCAATGAAACAAGCACCGCAGATATCGGGGTCGTTTACCAGGCTACCGATGAAGTACAGGTTCGGACCGGGTATAGCCAGGGATTTCGAGTGCCGACCCTTGCTGAAACTCACAGTCGGATTGCACCCGGGAATACGACCTTGCAACCGGGTTTCAGCAATACAGCACTGGAACCCGAAGAATCTGAAACCTTTTATCTGGGTATAACCTGGCGTTCCATTACAATTCCGGGCCTCATCGTTTCCATTGACATGTGGAAAACGCGATACGCAAATCGGGTGACATCACAACTTGTCACACCCTCCGCGTTGCCGTCTTTGATGCTCGTTAACAGTGGCACCACTGTCGCCCAGGCCGCTGACCTGAATGCCCGCTATGAGGTTGAAACGACTATCGGGCAGTTCACCTTTCAGACACAACAGGCTTTTCTGGAAAGGCTGACCGATACCCAAGGGACGTTGCTTATTGAACAATCTGAAACCCTGCCCGATTATCGAAGCACTTATATGGTCGATTGGAATAGGGATCGACATGGAGCAACTTTCAGTCTGTTCTATACCAGTGATTACGACACACCGAACGGCACCGTAACCAGCATAGGTCGCGAGATGGTTGATGCTTGGTACACGGTTGACTTGCAGTATCGGATAAAAACTAACGCTCTGAACGGTGGTACGTTTCGTGTGGGTTGCCGGAACTGTACCGACGAAGACCCGCCGTTCAGTAATAATTCTATTTTTGGATTCGATTCTACTTACCACGATCCGCGTGGACTGCAATTGTACGTCAGCTGGGAGCAGGTATTCTAAGTGTGTGCGACTCGTTGACGATAGACTTCTGCATCACTTTCTGTAAAACAACAAGCAATAATTCTTTCAAACTCTTTCTCAACCGCTTGCATTTCGGATAACGCGATTTTGGCTGCCAGCCACTTCGGATAACCATAAATACCGGTGCTGATGCAAGGAAATGCAATACTCCGAAATGAATTCGCCCTTGCCAGTTCAAGCGCCGAGCGATAACAAGACGTTAACAAATCAGGTTCCCCACCGCTGCCACCGCGCCAGATCGGTCCCACAGCGTGAATAATGTGGCGGGCGATAAGATTGAACCCGGGCGTCAATACGACAGCACCGGTTTTACACCCATCAAGAGTGCGGCAATATTCAAGCAGCTCCGGACCTGCTGCAGCATGAATGGCGCCATCTACACCACCGCCGCCGAGTAGAGATTCGTTAGCGGCATTAACAATGACGTCAACAGCGAATTGGGTAATATCCCCGACGTGAATTTCTATCATGCTCGGTTTGCCGGAAGAACTGTGGACCGTTATTTGATAACTTCGAGCCTGGGCTTACCGCGTGGCGGGTGCTCGTCAGCGCCGTTTTCTTTATCTTTCTCGTCATGTGGGTTGTCGTCATCCTGTCCAAACATGATTCCCCGCCCGCTGTCACGACCGTAAATTGCCATCACGGCATCCATCGGTATCGTGACGTTCCGGGATACACCGTCGAACCTCCCACTGAAACGTATCGCATCGTTACCCAAATCTAGATGGCCAACAGCTGTCGCACCAATATTTAGAATGATTTTGTCATCCTTGACAAAACCCGCAGGCACTTCGATTGTTTCCTCAGCGGCGTTGATGAGTAAAAATGGCGTATCATTCGAATCAACAAGCCATGCGTAAATGGCTCGCAGCAAATATGGTCGACGTGAGAGCATCCAGTTTTGCCTAGACGGCGTTCAACTCTTCTTCAAGCTCGGTAAGGCTGTTCTTGAATGACGGCCGCGCGAAAACGCGATCCATGTATTTCTGGATTCCCTTCGCTTGCCCTGGCAGTTCTATGCCAAATTCTTGCAACCGCCAGAGAATCGGTGCAATACTGCAATCGACCAGAGAAAAATCTTCACTGAGAAAAAAACGGGTCAGATTGAACGCTTCGGTGGATGACAGCAATGTATCCCTTAACTCTTTGCGCAACCTGTTGGTGTCCAACTTACCTGAGGCAATAGCAAACGCATCAACCAGGCTGTACCAGTCGCGCTCGATCATGTAAAGCGCGAGTCTAAATCTGGCGCGCGAAACCGGGTCGACCGGCATAAGTGGTGGATGCGGGAAACGTTCATCCAGATATTCCATGATGACGCGCGTATCGTAAAGCACGAGATCACGGTCAACCAGTGTCGGAATGGTTTGATAAGAGTTTAAATCAATAAGATCTTCCGGTATCTTGTCATCAACCACCTCAACCGTATCAAAGGTAATGCCCTTCTCCGCCAGTACCAGCCGAACGCGGTGGCTATGCGGACAATTGGGACGGGTAAAAAGGGTCATAACAGAACGTTTGTTGGCAATCACTGCCATGGAAACTACTCCTTGCAAGGATTAATTGTGGGTGCCTGGATGTACTTATGCCAAGCTAATTTGAAATATCGTGTCAGTGAATATCCCGCCAGTACTCGCGTTTGAGGAAAAAGGCAAATATAAAAAACACCAGCAGGAATGCAAGTACACCTATACCAATATGCTGTCGTTTGACCTGCACCGGCTCGCTGACGTATTCCAGAAAATTCACTAGATCACGTACGAGCATGTCAAATTCCGCGGCAGACAACTTGCCTGGTTTGATTAACTCGAAGCGATCAAACTGTTCGTGCGTGTTTCCTTCTTCGTCCTCCCATTCCTTGAAATGGGCAATCTGGTAACCCTGCATCTCCGCCAAGACGTGTGGCATGCTAGCTCCTGGTATAACAATGTTGTTCACACCCAGCGGTCGCGTGTCATCTAGATAGAAACTGCGCATATACGTGTAAATCCAGTCTACACCCCTACTGCGAGCGGCCAGCGACAAATCGGGCGGTGCGCGGCCAAACCAGCGTTCCGCGTCATCGACAGGCATGGCAATCACCATCATTTGGCTGGGTTTTTCCGCCGTAAACATAAGATTATCCATTAACTGGGTTTCCGTAAGGCTGAGGTCACGGCCCACCCTGTCATATCGAACGTACTTCAGTGAATGGCAGCCGAGGCAGTAGTTAACGTAGTACTTGGCGCCACGCGGGAGTGATTTCAAATTGGCTAGATTGTTACCCGCCAAATCAAGAGCTGCACCATCACCGGCAGCTGCTCCGAGCACGGGAAATATCAGTGCCAGCGTAAAGATGAGCAGCTTCTTCATTTGAATGTCACCCTATCCGGTACTGGTTTCGATTCGTTCAGTCGCGTGTAGCATGGCAACAACAAGAACACCGCAATGAATAGCGCCGGAATCAGCCAGGACTGCATAATCAGTACATTGCGTTCGAGAGAGAATGCATTGCAGGTCGTTGGGTCATTGCACCCTGTCCAGCGTAATGCGTCACCGATTGATACCAGCGCGATTAGAATTCCCGTCGCGGTCAAATGATAGTTGCGTCGTCTACTTGCTGAATAGACCCAGCAAATCGCAAAAAACATGAAATATATCTCTGCGGCGCGCAATGCATTCTC
>JAZFYH010000068.1:0-4330 GCA_036443475.1 Gammaproteobacteria bacterium
ACGCCTTCTTCAATCTTTTCTTCGTCAATCAACACAGCGACTTTGATTTCCGACGTAGAGACCATATGCACCGTTATACCACAATCAGCCAGCGTCCTGAACATCTGGCTGGCCACGTCCGCATGAGATCGTAAACCCACTCCTACCAGGGCCAACTTGGCGACCTGTCCGTTGCCGCTGATGCTAGCTCCATCTAATCCACTTTTCCGGGCACGCAGGATATCCAATGCCTCCGCGTATCTGTCCCGGTGCAAAGTAAAACTTAGATCGATAAGACCCTCACGCGAGGTAGTCTGCACGATCATGTCGACCTCGATCTCCGCATCCGCTACTGGACCCAGAATTTCACTGGCTGTACCCGGGCCGGCCGGCGCACCGGCAACTGTAATCAATGCTTCATCGCGGTTAAAGGCGATTCCAGCTATGCGCGCACTTTCCAACTCGGGAGATCCTCGTGTAATGAGAGTGCCCGGCCCGTCGATGAACGACGACAGGACGCGAATCGACACATTGTACTTGCCCGCAAACTCGACTGCGCGATTCTGAACAACTTTTGAACCTTGGCCGGCAAGTTCCAGCATTTCTTCGTGAGTCAATCGCGTGAGGCGCCTGGCTTCCGGCGCAATTTTCGGATCCGTTGTATAAACCCCATCAACGTCTTTGTATATCTGGCACTCCTCGGCATCCATGGCGGCCGCCATGGCAACGGCCGTTGTATCCGTTCCGCCGCGGCCCAGCGTTGTGACATCACCCGCTTCATTGATTGCCTGGAACCCCGCAACAATTGGGATACGTCCGCTGTCGAGCTCGGAATTGACTCTGCCGGTATCGATATCATTAATGCGCGCGCGAAAATGGGAACCGCTGCTGTAAATACCCGCTTGTGCTGCCTGTAATGACCGCGCTGTAACTCCGCGTTTTTCCAGCGCCATGCACAATAAAGTACACGCTGTTGTTTCACCGCTAGAAAGAAGCGCATCCAGTTCCCGGGGATTGGGTCGGTTAGGATGGCTGATGGCGCGAGCAAGATCGAGCAATCGATCAGTCTCACCAGCCATCGCCGACACAACGATTACCAGACGCTTGCCCTGCTCGCGCCAACGCGTTATGCGCTCGGCGACTGATTCGATACGATCAATATTGGCAACTGAAGACCCGCCATATTTCTGAACAATCAGTGACATCGTGGTTTTCCGTTATCTGTGTCAGCCGCCGGTTATCTTTTTGACAAATTTCGCAACGGAAGCCAGTGCTGTATCGACCTTGCCAGCATCGGTGCCGCCACCCTGCGCAAGGTCCGCACGCCCACCCCCGCTGCCACCGACCTGTTCGGTCAGGTGTCGCATCACGTCGTTGGCGGAGATCTTACCAGCAACATCCTTGGTGACTCCCACAACAATCGGGAACTTGTCTAATGTAGGATCAGCTGATGTCAACACCACAACAGCAGAACCGTGTTGATGTTTTTTCTTGTCCACCGCGTCGCGCAGCGCTTTCTGATCCATACCTTCAATATTCTGATACACAACGTTAATGTCGTTCACTTTTTCAATTTGATCTGTACCTTGCCCACCTGCAAGCATACTGCGCAACTGATCCAGCTCACGATCCAGCTTCTTGAGCTTGTCGGCTAAGTTGGCAACCTTTAGTTCGGCATCATCGCGCGTACTTTTTACACGGCGTGCAATACCATCGAGCTGATTCTCAAGCTGTTGCGTATATTCAATCGCCTTAATTCCGGTCAAAGCCTCGATTCGCCGCACGCCGGAAGCGATTCCTGTTTCGGAAACGATTTTTAGAAATCCGATATCACCCGTGCGTGCGACATGTGTACCACCACACAGCTCGGTGGAAAATTCGCCAAACTGCATGACTCGAACTTCGTCCCCGTATTTCTCGCCAAACAGTGCTATGGCACCTGCACGAATGGCGTCGTCGTACGCCATAGTGGACACGCTTGCTGCATGGTTTGCGCGAATCTCAGTGTTTACCATGTTCTCAATAGCGTGCAATTCGTCGCCGGTTACGGGTTGCGGATGAGAAAAGTCGAAGCGCAACCGATCCGGTGCGACCAATGATCCCTTCTGGCTAACATGCTTGCCCAACACCTCGCGTAATGCCGCATGCAGCAAGTGCGTGGCCGAATGATTGAGTACCGTGGGATTGCGGTGTTTGGCATCAACCAGGGCCTCTACCTGATCCCCGGGCTTGAATTTCCCTTTGACAATCTTACCCATGTGCAAATGTGCGCCACCCTGTTTCTTCGTATCGGTGACAACAAACTCGGCATTACTTGCAACAATTTTGCCGCGATCACCCACCTGTCCGCCGGATTCGGCGTAAAACGGGGTGCTATCGAGAACCATGATGCCTTCATCGCCGGACTTTAATTCCATTGTGGTGTCTTTTCCCTTGAACAACTCCACAACCCGAGCTTTACCTTTGAGACTTTCGTATCCACAAAATCCACTTTCGGAATTTGTTTTCACCGCATCTCCGTAGTCCTGCCCAAATTGGCTTGCAGCGCGTGCACGTTCACGTTGTTCCGACATGGCTGCGTCGAAACCAGCTTGATCAAATGTCAAGCCACGTTCACGCGCGATATCCGCTGTCAGGTCGATTGGAAAACCATAAGTATCGTACAACTTGAACACCAGTTGTCCGGGAATTTCCTTGCCCGATAGATTCGCGATGGCATCTTCAAGTATTTTCATGCCTTGAACTATGGTTTCTGCAAATCGCTTTTCCTCGCTCAGTAAAGCGTCTTCAACCTTTGTCTGATTCTCACGCAATTCCGGGTAGGCATCACCCATTTCATCCACAAGCGGTGCAACCAGTTTATAAAAAAACGGTTCATTCATACCCAGCTTGAAACCATGGCGGATGGCTCGCCGAATAATTCGCCGCAACACGTAGCCGCGGCCTCCAATTGATGGCAGCACGCCGTCAACAATTAAAAAAGCACAAGCGCGGATGTGATCTGCGATAACATTCAGTGAGCTGGACTCAATATCTGTTGTACCAGTGACTTGCGCCACGGTATTGATCAGTTTCTTGAACTGGTCGGTCTGATAATTGCTGTGTACGCCCTGCAGGATTGCCGCAACGCGCTCAAGGCCCATGCCGGTATCGACACAGGGCTTTGGCAAGGGTGTCAGCGCGCCGCTGGCGTCCCGATCGTACTGCATGAACACCAGGTTCCAGATTTCTACGTAACGGTCACCGTGTTCGTCAGCAGACCCTGGTGCTCCGCCTGCGACCTCGGGACCATGATCATAGAAAATTTCCGAACAGGGGCCACATGGCCCGGTATCACCCATGGCCCAGAAATTATCGCTTTCGTATGGTTTACCGCCCGACTTGTCGCCAATGCGGGAAAACCGGTTTTCAGGCACACCAATGTCGTTCAACCAAATATCCGCTGCCTCGTTATCGTCCTGGTACACCGTTACCCACAATTTATCCGGCGGTAACTCTAGTACACCGGTTAGGTAATCCCAGGCAAAACGAATGGCGTCTTGTTTGAAGTAATCACCAAAACTGAAGTTGCCCAACATTTCAAAAAAGGTGTGGTGTCTGGCAGTGTAACCAACGTTTTCCAGATCGTTGTGCTTGCCGCCGGCGCGTACACAACGCTGTGAACTTGCAGCCCTAAGGTAGGGTCGTTTTTCAATGCCAAGGAAAACGTCCTTGAATTGCACCATGCCGGCATTGGTGAACAACAAAGTTGGATCGTTGACGGGCACGAGCGGGCTCGACGCGACCACCTGGTGATCACGCTCACGAAAAAACGCCAGGAAATTTTCCCGAATCTGGTTACTGCTGAACTGTTTCATCGACGTCCGTTGTTATGCATCCTCAAAATCGAAATTCATCGCCTTGCGAATCTGTTCGGCGGTGAACCCGCGATTTTGCAGGAATCTGGCTTGCCGGGCGCGATTGGCAAACTCTCCTGGTACCGTTGCACCAAACTTGCGCTCGCGCGCTTCAGCAGCGTTAGCTGCCCAGTTCGTGCCGCTACCGGTTAGCCCGGCTTTGATCAGCGCGGATTCCACCCCTCGCTCGCGGAGTTCCACGCAGATTTTAACCGGACCAGCACCCCTGCGGATGCGTGAACGGACAAATTCTTCAACAAATCGTGTTTCGCTTTGCAGGCCGCGCCTGGCCAGTTCATTGACCAGGCCTTCGGCCTCGGATTCCGGCATACCGCGTCCGACCAGCTTGATAATTAACTCGCGCGCAGCATGTTCGCGACGCGCCAGTAGGCCAAGTGCAACCTGCCGGTAGTCTTTTTTCTCGCCCGAATTATCAGGCCTTATCGCCAATTTCT
>JAZFYH010000069.1:0-30442 GCA_036443475.1 Gammaproteobacteria bacterium
CAAAGACGCCTGTCTGGAAGCGAATTATGCCGTAATCGGCGAACCCACCAATATGCAACCTGTTCGACGCCACAAAGGTATTTTTATGGAACTAGTCCGGGTTATTGGAAAATCCGGTCACTCGAGTAATCCAATGTTGGGTAACAATGCACTTGAAGGCATGGCACAAGTCATTGACGAACTGCTGCTCATACGCGAAGCATTACGCAAATCGCATAATCATCCAGATTTCAAAGTCACTTATCCAACACTGAACATGGGTCATATCCACGGTGGCGATAATCCAAACCGGATATGTCCAAGCGTGGAATTGCACTTTGACTGCCGCACGCTCCCGGGAATGGACGTCAATCTTGTGCGCCAAGAAATCCAGGCAAGAATTTTTGAACGAATGGCAAAACTTCCGTTCAAGATCGAATTTGAAACCCTTTTCCAGGGCGTAAATGCAATGGAAACGGACAAAGATTCGGCAATTGTTCAGGTAACGGAAGAAATTGCGAAAGAAAAATCAGGCAGTGTTGCTTTTTGCACGGAAGGACCATTTTTCCATGAAATGGGAATTGACACGATCATCATCGGGCCTGGCGACATTAACCAGGCACACCAGCCGAACGAGTTCATAGAACTATCTAACATCGACCAGTACGTGAACTTTCTGGAATCACTAATTTACCGATTTTGTGTGGAAGAAACTCCGTTTTGACTAACACAACTAGTAAAATCAACGAGGTCTTGGCGCGCCGCGATCTGAACTGCGTTTGGCACCCTTGCACGCAGATGAAGGACCATGAGCTCTTGCCGTTAATTCCGATCCGAAGCGGCAGCGGAGTGTGGCTAGAAGACTTTGATGGTAACCGTTACCTTGACGCTATCAGTTCCTGGTGGGTGAATCTCTTCGGTCACGCCAACCCACGCATAAACAAGGCTATTGCCAACCAATTGGAATTACTGGAACACGTGCTCCTGGCCGGATTCAGTCATGAACCCGTAGTGCGGCTAGCTGAAAAGCTGGTTGACATAACACCTGCTGGCCTGACTCGCTGTTTTTTTGCCGACAACGGATCATCGGCCGTCGAAATTTCATTGAAGATGAGCTTTCACTACTGGCGCAATCTCGGCCGATCTGGAAAAACAAAATTTATCACGTTATCGAACAGTTACCACGGCGAAACGCTTGGTGCGTTGTCGGTCGGAAACGTGGAGTTATACAAGAAGACCTACGAACCGTTGTTGTTGGAAACTTTGACCGTGGAGTCACCGGACTGTTTCGATCGTTCCCCCGGTGAAACCTGGGAGTCATGCAGTTTACGCAAGCTAAGTGCCATGCGTGAAACGCTGGAGAAAAATCATGCCGAGGTTTGCGCAATCATTCTTGAACCATTAGTGCAGTGCGCCGGTAATATGCGCATGTACCATCCCGTCTATTTGACGGAAATTCGCAAGCTTTGTGACGAATTCGACGTTCACCTAATTGCAGACGAAATTGCGGTAGGGTTTGGCCGCACCGGAACCCTGTTTGCCTGCGAGCAAGCGAAAATCTCACCCGATTTTATTTGTCTTTCGAAAGGGCTTACCGGCGGTTACCTGCCGCTTTCAGTCGTGATGACCAGCGATACGGTCTACGAGGCTTTCTACGACGACTACATCAACCTGACCGCATTCCTGCATTCGCACAGTTACACGGGAAATCCGCTTGCGTGTACTGCTGCACTTGCCACGCTGGAGATTTTCGAAACCGATAATGTACTGGACAACAATACATTCTTGGCGCAAAAGATGCAGGAATGCACGGCCCATCTAGCTGATCATCCGCACGTAGCCGAGGTTCGCCAGAGCGGCATGATTCTCGCGATTGAAATGGTCCGCGACAAGCAAAAACGTGTTCCTTACCCCTGGCAGGAACGCAGGGGGTTGAAAATCTACCAGCATGCTTTGCAGCAAGGTGCATTGTTGCGTCCACTCGGTAACGTGGTGTATTTCATGCCGCCCTACGTCATTACCCCGGAACAGATCGAGTATCTTGCCCGTGTTGCAACAGATGGCATTGATATCGCCACCCGGGACAGCTGACATGCATATTCTGGGGAGATCTAGCTTAGTCGGTATCGTCGTCCAGACCGAGATCGAGATCATCGCCAGTATCTTCAACTTCGATACCGCGGGTATCAATTTCAAGGTCACCGTCTACCTCTTCGTCAACCTCAATACCAACATCGCCTACGTCGAGGTCGGACCCGACATCAATATCTTCTAATCCATCCAGGACATCATCCGAGGCGTTGTCTTTTGCACTCGATTCAATGCCCATCACATTTGCCAGCATAGATTCGATTTTCTCAAGATCCGGCACAACAGGCCGTTCGTTCGCCATTCGCGCCGCGGAAAGTACCGGCCCTTGTGCACTGGCGGCACTTTGCTCATCAAATTGCAACACGCCTGCGTTCACGCGAACCAAGTACGGGTATCCCTGAGTTACCAGCGCAAATACAGGTGGATCAAGCAAACCGGCAATACACTGAATCACTGCGATTCTGGTGCGTCGTCCGAGCTTAGGTACGTCACGCCCACAAGCCGCTTCAAAAGACACTACTGGTATCGAAGCTTCCTGCCAATTGATTATGCCCAGGAACCAATCCGGTGCATCGTCGGATTTAACCTTAGGCGCCGTGAACCCCATGATTTCTTTGACCGCGGTTCGCGGCACAATGATGCGACCATCGCTGATCGGTATGAGGTGACTGTAAACTTCCTGTATTTGCTGCTGCATAAATTGTTAGTCCCAACGCGTGCGCTCTGGATTGAATTTGCCTACCAAGGCCTGGATATGTTCCACCAGTTCGCCTTCCTGGTAAGGCTTGCCCAGGTATTTGTTTACGCCCAATTCCATGGCACGTTTGCGGTGTTTTTCACCGGTTCTTGAAGTAATCATGATTATGGGTATTTCCTTGAACCGATCATCGTTTCGCATATGACTGGCAAGTTCGTAACCGTCCATACGAGGCATTTCAATATCAAGCAGCATCACGTCCGGCATGTTTTCCTGCAACAACGCCAGCGCGTCAACACCGTCTTTGGCCGTCATTACACGCATGCCATATCGTTCCAGCAGGCGCTGCGTGACGCGACGCACGGTGATGGAATCGTCGACGACCATCGCAAAAGTGCGAAATTCTTCTTTCTCCTCCTCGCGTTCAATCACTTCGAGTCGTTCGCCAATCGCCGCAAGCTGTGCCGCCTGACGCACGAGACCGTTAACATCGAGAATCACCAGGATACTGCCATCCCCCAAAATGGTAGCGCCGGATATACCAGTGATGCCAGAAATCTGTGGCCCGACTGACTTGACGACAATTTCACGCGATCCTTGCATGCCTTCCGTAACAATGGCGCTGGCGTGGTTGCCAACGCGCACCAGCAGGACCGGGATGGCATCCTCTTCCTCGGTGAATTGAGGCGCACCCAACCCGAGGAGAACACCCAAGTGTTGCAAGTGAAATTCCTGACCACCGTAACTAAACGTAGGGTTATCGCTAACGAAATAACGGTCCAAATCCTTGCGTGGTACACGTACGATACCTTCAATGCTTGACAGCGGAATCGCATAAGATTCTTCCGCCACGTTAACAACTAACGCATTCGAAATTGCCAGTGTGAACGGCAAGCGGATAGTGAACTTCGCCCCCTTGCCCGCCACATTTTCAATCGTCAAGGTTCCACCCAATTGCTTGATCTCGCTAGCAACAACATCCATGCCGACACCGCGGCCCGCGGACTGGGTGATTTCTTCCGCAGTACTGAAGCCACTTTCAAGAATCAGATGTACCAGGTCGTCGTCGGTTACCTGCGCTTCTTCGCGAATCAAACCGGTAGCAAGGGCTTTGTCTCGAATCGCGTCTATATTCAGCCCTCGTCCATCATCGGAAACCGTAATGACCACTTCAGACCCTTCACGGTGCAACTGGATCTTGACTTCGCCTTGTTCCGGTTTCTTGGCTTTTTTGCGCTCTTGTGGAGACTCGATGCCGTGCACGATCGAGTTGCGCATCATATGCTCTAATGGTGCGAGTACGCGTTCAAGCACCTGTCTGTCCATTTCGCCTTCCGCACCAAACAACGTTAATTCCGCCTGCTTTCCGGTTTCTTCCGCGATTTGTCTGACAATGCGGCGCAGACGCTGGCCATGACGTGAGAAAGGCACCATGCGTGTGCGCATCAACCCGTCCTGGAGTTCAGTGTTCACTCTTGCCTGCTGTAACAACAACGTTTCGGATTCACGCGCCTGGTTTATCAGCAGGCCCTGGATACTAACAAGGTCGTTTACCGACTCAGCCAGAGCACGCGACAGTTGTTGCACTGTCGAGTACCGGTCAAGTTCTAGTGGGTCAAATTCGTCGTCCCTGGAAATATTATCCTGTTCGTACTGGGAAAAAATCTGCGCCTCTGTTTCAATCTCAAGCCGACGCAGCTGCTCGCGTAAGCGCACCACGGTCTGGTCAAGTTCAGTAAGGTGAAAATTCAGCGAACTCAACTGCTGTTCCAGGCGGCTTCGGAAAATGCTGACCTCACCAGCGTGGTTTATAAGATTCTCTATCAGGTCGGCGCGAACACGCACGATTTCATGTTGCATGCGTGACGTTTCGCGCTGATCAGTATGCATGTTCGGGTCAAACGCTTCGCCTGGTTCACGTTCCCGCAACCGCGGCTTGTCTTCGCCTTCTTCGTACTCCGTAGGTTCTTCGTCACGTATCTGCGTAACAGATGTCGGTGTGCTTTCTGGTTCCGCATCGGGTTCGGATACGGCTTGCTCACGCAAATTGATTTCGCCCTCACCGCCCTGAAAACCTCTAATCTCCACCACTAAATCTTGGGCATCAATAATGGGTTTGCTTTCGCAGACTTGCTCCAACATCCTGTGCAGCCTGTCTATAGCGCGTTGCATCAACGCAAACATACCGGTAGATACAGGCATGCGCCCATCGACAACTTCTGTAAGTAACGATTCCATTTCATGGCTCAGATCACCCATGGGTGTTATGCCTGCCATGCGCGCGCCACCCTTTAGGGTGTGCAGGTGGCGCTGCAACTCCGTCACAAGAGGCGCCTTATCCTGGTTCTGTGACCACGATTGCAGGCTTGCATCCGTCATCTCAAGAATCTCGGCGGCTTCTTCAAAGTAGATCGAGGCAATATCCGGATCGAAATCTGTAAGTTCCTCAATCTTCACGAATTTGGTTTCACGCTTGGGGGCAGCAGCTTTTTTCTTCGGGGTTTTCTTTTTGCTGGTTTTTTTCTTGGTGTCTGCTTCAGGTTTAGCGGAAATTTTGTCCGCGGATTTTGCGGAGGATTCGGCGCTGATCAATAACTGCCGCACCTTAGTTGTCATTTCATCCAGGCGTTCCGTGTTTGGCCCATTATCTTTAATAACCACCAGCTGTTTTTCTACGACGTCGGCGAGATCTTTGAAAACCTCGAAATTCTCAGCTTCCAGTTTTTGGCCATCCTCCGCGAGTTCCTTGCAGTAGCGTTCAAACGGATCGACCAGTTCGGAAATAGTGAACACACCAGCCATTGCGGCACTGCCACTTAACGTATGCAACGCCCGCAAAACATCGTCCCGCATGGCGCGGGGCGTGCCTTTCTGTTCAGCCTCGTCGACGAAACTTCTGAACAGTTCAAGATGAGCACCAACTTCAGCTTTGAAAATGTCGTACAGAATCGGGGACATTGCCGGAGCTTCTTCCGTTTTGTCACGACCTTCAGGTTCGCCCGCCTGTTCGAGCTGGTCTTCCTTTGCCGACTCTTTGGTTTCCGCTTGCTTCGCGGGTTCTTCAGCTTTAACCGGCTCGGCCGCTTCTGCAATATCGTCGCCAACGGCTTCGATAATCACTGCCGCATCGACTACAGATTCCTGCGTTTTAGGCGCGTGTTCACCGCGGCTCATGGCATGCGCCGTTTCCATCATGGTATCGACGTCTGCGGTGAGGTCTGTGCCGGCCTCGAATTGTTCGGTCAGTTGCGGCAATGTATCGATAGATTGTTCCAGTAACGCAAGAACTTCAGGTGACACATCTATAGTCTCGTCGATCACGCGGTTCAGCACGTTTTCCATGGACCAGGCGAACTCGCCAATTAGCTCAGCGCCGACCATTCGGCCACTGCCCTTTAGCGTATGAAATGACCGGCGCATTGTTCCTAGTGCTTCTTCATCACCAGGTGTCTGTTTCCAGCGAGGAAAGGTCTTCTTTAACGAAGCGATTTCCTCCTGGGCCTCTTCCAGGAAGATTTCGACAATTTCAGGATCTACGTCTTCCGGTTTCGGTCCGACAGCGGGTTTTGGTTTTTCAGGTTCACTCGCGGGTTCTGATTCCAGTTGCACCACGTCTTCGGCGTCTTGCGCAGGCGCCACACCAGTTTCTTCTGCAGTGTCATCCTGTATTTCGACGATATCCCCGTCTTCGACCGAATCCAACGCTCCAACCGGAAAACCCAGCGCTTCCACACAGGCTTCCGCGTTATCCAGCATGGACTCGGGAAATCCGCGACCCTGCTGCATAGTTTCAAGGTAGAACTCGACACTGACGATGGCGTCGGCCATGCGATCAAGATCTTCCTGCGGCGGTACTTCAGCTTTACTGAAAATGCCTTTCTGGATATAAGCACGCACGCTCTCCAGCAACTCAGCCGGTCGTTTTACGTCCAACAGTCGTAAGCCGCTTTGAATCTGGTGGACCAACGGCGGAATCGGGCGTAACGCGTCAGTGTTTGACGGGTTCTTGATAAATTCAACGATGGAATCTTTTACACGCGCAAGATTGATAATGGATTCGCGCACTACGGCGGCAGACACCTGCTTGAAGTCTGCTTCCTCAATATGTAAGTTACTGTCGTCGTCTTCTTCTGCAATTTCGGCACCGCCGGACCCCTTGAATACGAGTTCCACCATTCGTTCATCAAGCGTGGTTTCTACTTTGATCAACGAAGCTGCCACGTCCATCAACGCTGATTCAGTAAGGTTATTTTTTCCTGATGCGATGTTTTCCAGTGCTTCGCGCTCTGCTTCGATTTCGTCACGTTCAGCGCCCAAGCCAAGCACAGCTAAAGTATCCGCAATCTTTTTCAGCAATTCAGCTGGACCACTGAGCTCGCCTGCATCGTCCTTGCCCATGCGCACGAAAATATCCAACGTATCCTTTACCCTGGACAGATCTTCCTTGACTGCCGCCGAAACGGTTTTCATCAGGTTTATATTTGGGCCGGCGAGACTGTCGCGCGCCTTATCAACTTGATCGCCAGTCGGAATCAGTTCGCCAAGACCGTAGGATTCCTTGATCGCGGCAACCCGCTCGCCGGATGAGTCAGCCTTGCCTACATAAAAAAGCAGGGTGTTGACCAGTTCTGTCGGCGCAGCGGATTCGAACACGCTCTCGCCTTCATCGATCAAGCGTTTTATTTGTCGGTCCACCTGACCCAACATCTGCTTGAGACTGACACTGGCTTCGATTCCGTTTTCGTCCAGTGCTTCCAATACACCGCCAAGAACCCACCATAACTGGAACGAAGACGGGATTGTTGCTGTCTGCTCTAGCTCGTTGGCAATTTCTTGCAATGCTTTCAAGTGCTTCGACTCGTCCGATTTGAACCAACCGAGCAAAGAGGCCTGGAATTTCGGCCGTAACTTTTTCGCTGCTGCAACAATATCGCCACCCGCCGGTGAGAGGTCTTCAGGTTTGATAGCCTTTACGCCGCCGGAGTGACTTTGCGCAAACAGCGCGCTTTCGCTCAGCAGTTTTTCGCCACGAACACTGCGCAATTCGTTGAGTAATGAGAGTAAAGCGAGCGGAACATCGCGCTGACCGTGAACAATGCGTTCCAGGTAATCAGGCAGTTGCAGCATTGCCCGCATCAGGGATTCAAACGCCGGATCCTTGTCCTCGATCTTTCCTTCTTTTAGCGCAAGCGCAACCGCTTCCATTTCTTCAGCAAGCATTGCCGCGCCATATACTTCGACCATGCGTAAGGTGCCCTGCACCTGGTGCAGGCACTCAAGACAATTTTCAAGGTGAGTTTTTTCTTCCGGGTTTTCGACAAAACCTTCCAGCAACTGGCGGCCACGTAATAGCGTGTTGTCCAATTCTGTCTTGATCCAGAGAAGCGAGTCAGACGCTACCTGAGACATGACTGATCCCTGCTGCCTTCGCCTGTTGTTGGTTTACCGCTCACCGCGCCCCCATAGGCAACAGTCTACGCGGCTCCTGAATCAGTTTCATAGGCGTCCCCTTCGTCATCAAGCACGACTAAAGTCTCACCCGCGCCCATGCCAGGCAGTTTGAAGCCTGCAACCGACTTACGCAGTTCAGTCGCCAGAATTGCCAATTTGCCGATGTTGCGCGCGGTGTTGTGCGAACCTTCGGACGTCTGAGAGGTAATTTCCTGAATCACGCTCATGGTGCGCGATACGTCGGACGCTGTGGTTGACTGTTGACGAGCCGTCGTGGAAATACTTTGAATCAGGGTGGCAATATGTGCCGACACCTTGACGATTTCATCCAGAGCCGAACCAGCGTTCTCAGCGAGCTGTGCGCCACCAACCACGCCTGCAGTACTTTGTTCCATGGAGATAACTGCTTCGTTGGTATCGGTCTGAATGGTTTTCACCAGCCCCTCAATCTGCTTGGTTGCATTGGCGGAACGCTCTGCAAGACGTTGTACTTCGTCAGCGACAACCGCAAAACCGCGGCCTGCTTCACCGGCCATGGATGCCTGAATGGCTGCGTTGAGTGCCAGGATATTAGTTTGCTCGGCAATGTCATTGATAAGTTCAACGATATCGCCGATTTCCTGTGACGATTCGCCGAGTCGCTTGATACGTTTCGATGTTTCCTGAATGGTTTCGCGAATACCGCTCATGCCATCGATAGTGCGACGCACGGCTTCACCGCCTTTGTTGGCGATTTCCACAGACTGTTGCGCAACCTTGGCCGAGCGTTCGGCGTTGGCGGAAACCTGTTCACTGGATTTTGCCATCGCGGCAATTTGTCCGGACGCGGAAGTGATCTGGATTGACTGGTTGTTCGCTGCCTCAGCGAGATGTGACGCAGTTGCTTCGGTCTGTTTTGCGGCCGCATCAACACGCAACGCGGTATCATTAACAGTGACCACGAGATCACGCAGTGCTTCAATAGCAAAGTTGATCGAGTCGGCAATTGCTCCGGTAATATCCTCGGTAACTGTTGCTTTTATGGTCAAATCACCATCGGCAAGACTGCTCAATTCGTCCAGCAACCGAAGAATGGCGTCCTGGTTCTTTTCCTGTTGCTCCTGCTGCAAAGACGCGGCGCGCCGTGTGTCCGACCCCAAAGTGTAGAAGTAAAACAAGATGAGCAGAATGATTGCCAGCGAGCCGCCAAGCGCGTTATTCAGGAATGGGGACCAAGGCCGATCATCCATCAAGGACTGGTATTGACGTTCTACTGTGCGCGCATTGTCCAATATCGTGTCACTTTGTTCGATCACGATGTTTCGGGCGGTATGCGCCTGTAACAGGGTGTTCTGCATGGAAGCAAGTGTCTGGTATGCCTGATCAACTCGACCCCAGATGATGTTGGCAGTATCCAGGTCGGAGCGTATATCTGTAATGTTTACAATCGGTAGGCCGAGTTCCGGGTCGCCATCAAAAAACGCTCGCACGATGCGACCGTAGTAAGCCGCGTCACTCGCCATTCGATCTGCCGCCGATTGTACATCGCCGCCGCCAAATACCAGTGTATTCAAGTCTCGGTGCAGGCGCTGCCCAAACTGCCCCTGCCGGCCAAGATGGTAAAGGTAATTGCGTGACCCATTGCGTTGGGCCATCTTATTGGCTACCTGATCCATAGCTACGAATAACTGGGGAAAATTGTCGTTGACAATTTGAATCTGCTGTTGCGCCACCAGAATCGAATCGCGTGCGGTAAGTAGATTGTTGAACGCGTCGCGCGTGTTCTGCCAATTGTCGCTTAGCAAGCTAATTTCATTGGTTATGTCAGTCGACAAAACCGGAAAATTGCGCAATTCCTGCAACGTTGCATCGACCCGGTCACGACCATTCGCTATTTGCTGGAACGCATCACGGTCACCGACCACGGCCAGGGTGCCATTCTTCGCCAAGCTCTGTGATTGAAGCCCCGCTTCGCGCGCAAGTGAATTGAGACGTCCTCCTTGTGATGCGTCCTTATTGACCATCCAAAAATTTGTTCCGAACGCGATCATTAAAACAAACGCAACAAAGGAAAGCGCGATCATCAGTTTGTTGGGACCAGTTGCTTCTTTAGCCATTGCCTGTCACCTTGCGTGATTCTAATCTGTTTCCATTCATTTGTTTTAAGTTACCTTATGTTGTTACCGCGCCAGTTGTATCTGACGCGGTCAGGAATACCTGGCTTTCAACAAGCGCTACCAAGTCAAGCACATTCCATAACTCATCATGTCTGTATCCACCTTTGACAAAAGGCCTGTATGCCGCGTCAAAAGCTTGCACTTCATCCGTCGCTTCAGAGTTCGTGAATCGCCTGAAACCCTTTACGGAATCCACCACCAGACCCGTGGGGATATCTGCATGGTTTACCCAAAGTATCCGCGTTGCCCTGCCAGTTATTGATTCCTCGCCGCCGAAAAAAGCGTTCAGGTCAATAATCGGCAACAATTGTCCCCGAATGTTTGCCAGACCTCTTACCCAGGATTTCGCACCTGGCACACGAGTCACACTGGGTAACATGAGGATTTCACGAATCTCTCTGCGATCGGTGACAAATTGAAATTCACCAAGCTGGTATGCGACCCCCACCCATTCGTCAGCAACACTCGCTTGTGCACCACCACGACCTGAGGCAGCCTGACTGATGCGACGTTCCAGCTCCTGCAACAATTCAAACGGCTTGTCGCGCAATTCAGTGAGCGATTTGCTTGTTTCGCTCAAGGCATCAATCTCCGATCGCGTCCTTTACCTTTTCTACCAACTGCTGTTCGGTTACCGGTTTCACGAGGTAATCCGTTGCACCCTGACGCATTCCCCAGACTTTGTCTGTTTCCTGGTCCTTGGTCGTCACGATTACAACCGGTATTGAAGATGTTACCGGATCCTTGCCCAACGCCCGCGTAGCTTGGAAGCCGCTCATACCCGGCATCACCACATCCATGATGATGCAATCCGGTTTATGTTCCTTGGCCATCGCCATACCTTGCTCACCGTTCTCGGCAGTAAGGGTTTCAAAACCGTTCTTTTCAAGCGCGGTCTTGAGAACGTGTACTTCCGTGGGTGAATCATCAACTATTAACACAACTGCCATGGGATCCTCCGTTACTGACTATTGCTCAGTTCGCGTTAGCCGCTTTGCTGATGTGGTTATGAATTGCTCCGAGTAATTCGTCCTTGGTAAAAGGCTTGGTCAGATATTGCTCGGAACCAACAATCCGGCCGCGTGCCCGATCGAACAAACCGTCTTTGCTCGACAGCATGATTACCGGTGTTTGCTTGTAGATCTGGTTGTGCTTGATCAGCGCGCAGGTCTGGTAGCCATCCAGGCGAGGCATCATGATGTCGACAAAGATTATGTCCGGTTTATGGTCGGCAATTTTTGCCAGGGCCTCGAAACCATCAATTGCGGTTACGACGTCACAACCCTCTTTCTTGAGCAAAGTCTCGGCCGTCCTACGAATAGTCTTGCTATCGTCAATGACCAAGACTTTCAGGCCGCCTAGACCATTGCTATCAGTCTCGCTCCCCACCTGAACCTCCAGCGCAGTTCCTCAGAGTAAGTGAAGCCGCCCCGGGAGGTACTCCCTAGGCGACTTTGGCACCGTTAGCCGCATCCTGCGGGCGCCCCGCGCCCCGCGCCCCGCTTGTGACAAGCGGTGAATCAGCCGGTCTAACATAACGGATACCCTTCGGAATGCCAATCGAGCGGGTCGCACATAGGTATGGAACCAGGCAACCCCAACATCACCCAATATGTTTCAGGTTGTAGCATAATATGTTCTCATAATCCATTGAAATAACTTGTATTAGTCCTAGGCTAAAGGCAGGGTGACTTGGCTATAACCGTCGCACGGCTGATCCGGCGCAATATAAATAAAGTGTGGCGCAAGTAGTGGCTTTCGAAACCCGTTGCGCAGGACTGTAAATGGTTAACACGAAGCGTCGACTTGGCGTGGTAATGGACCCAATCGCCAATATCAATTTTAACAAGGACACCACCTTGGCGTTCCTGCTGGAAGCACAATCCCGCGGCTACCAAATTGCGTACATGGAGCTGAACGATCTGCACATCCGTGACGGCGTAGCGATGGCTGCAACCCGTTTGCTGGAAGTGAGAAACGACGCTAGGGATTGGTTTGCCATGGGCGCATCAAGTGTTGTGTCACTGGGTGATCTGGACGTAATACTGATGCGCAAGGACCCGCCGTTTGACATGGAATACATTTACGCAACCTATATTCTCGAATTGGCGGAACAACAAGGTGCAAAGGTAGTAAATAATCCCACTAGCCTGCGCGATGTAAACGAAAAGGTATTTATCCAGCAGTTTCCGGATTGCTGCGCGCCTACCGTAGTTACTAGAGACAGCCGGCAGGTCAAGCAATTTCTCGCAGAACAGGAACATATCGTCGTTAAGCCGCTGGATGGCATGGGTGGTACATCTGTTTTTATAGTCAGGCAAAATGACCCGAACCTGAACGTTATTCTCGAAACCATTACTGCAAATAATTCGCGGTCTATCATGGCACAGCGGTTCATTCCCGAAATTGCCGCCGGCGACAAGCGTATCCTAATGATTGATGGTAAACCGATCCCCTACGCTTTGGCACGTATTCCAAAGAAGGGTGATTCACGCGGAAATCTCGCTGCAGGAGCAAGAGCAGAAGGTGTTGCGCTAACTGACAGAGACACATGGATTTGTGCGCAGGTCGCTGACGTATTGCGTGAAAAAGAATTATTGTTCGTCGGACTTGATGTAATTGGTGACTACCTCACCGAGATAAACGTTACCAGCCCAACCTGCGTCCGTGAATTGGACACAATTTATAAGCTAAACATAAGCGCTGAGCTATTTGATGCTATCGACAACGGTTACGGCGCATGAAAGCACTAGATAAATTTGTGTTCCTGTTACTTGGCAGTTTGGCACTCGCTAGCTGTGCAAGACCATCAGTCGAATACAGCGATCAGTTTCTGGCACTTGGCACTATCGTGACAGTCACCCTTTACGATGTTGATAGCACGCTTGCAAAACAGGCTGTTCATGATGTCAAGCAACATCTACTTGCTTTTACGCATCAATGGCACGCGTGGGGTGACGGCAAACTTGGTAACCTGAACCGCGCACTCCACCAAGGGGGCTGTGAAACTGTTGAGTTGGATCTCGTGAATGCAATCAAGTCCGCACAGCTTCTGTCGCGGGATTCGGGAAACCGCTTTGATCCAGGTATTGGCAGCCTGACGGAACTCTGGCAATTCCACGTAGAAGAACGACCCGAATTACCTCCGCCCTCTGCAGACGACGTAGCCGCACTGGTGGCCGCGAACTTTTCAGTGTTTGACACGGTAATCCGGGATGGTGCCGTGTGCGCAAGTAAAGCTGGCTTGTGGCTGGACCTCGGTGGATTTGCCAAGGGAATTGCGGTCGATGAGTCCATTCAGGTTTTGCAGTCCTACGGAATAACCAATGCCATCGTCAATGCGGGTGGGGATTTGCGTGCCATTGGCCGCCACGGTGACCGTCCCTGGGTAATCGGTATCAGAAACCCGGACGAGGAAGGCTACGTGGCATCGGTCGAGGTCTCTGGAGATGAGAGCGTATTTACTTCGGGCGACTATGAACGCTGGTTCGAATGGGACGGCAAACGTTATCACCACATTCTTGATCCGGCGACAGGTTACCCGGCGAGTGAGTTGCGTTCCGTAACTATCATTAGTGCAGATGCGGCCACAGCAGACGCCGCAGCGACTGCATTATTCGTTGCTGGCAAACAGGCATGGCCTGCCGTTGCCGCAAATCTCGGAGTAAAAACCGTGCTGGTGGTAACAACAGAAGGCGAGTACCAGAGCACCACATTAATGGCACGACGGGTAAAACTTGAAAACAATCCCGGGATATCTATTGTCATTCGGTCGTTGCCATGAAGCTCGCTGACTTCATCATTCTTGTATTGGCAGCGGGAATTAACATCTTGATGTTTGCCAACACGCGAAACCAGCAGGTTCCTGACCGTGTCCAGATACAAGTCGGTGATCACGCACCCATTGAGGTCGCACTGGCAGCTGACCAGACGCTGGACATTGAGGGGTTGATCGGCATGGCCAGATTGCAAATTCGTGACGGCGCCATTCGTTTCCTGGAGTCACCGTGCCGACACAAGGTCTGTATACGGCATGGCTGGTTGCGCCACAGTGGCGAAAGCAGCGCCTGTTTGCCAAACGGGTTGAGCGTTCGACTGACCGGCGGTACGCAGCGATTCGACAGCACAAATTATTGATTATGGATCTCGCAAACCACAAGCTTGATGAACGCGACCGGTTGATTGCCGGGTACGCGGCCATAGCGATTGCCATCCATGTACTGGAAAGCGCGTTTCCCAGTCCGTTACCAGGTATCAAACCCGGTCTCGCCAATGTGGTGGTCTTGATTGTGTTATTGCGCCACGGCATTCATTGTGCAATTTGGGTTGGCATGCTTCGCGTGCTTGGCGGCAGTCTTCTGGCTGGCACTTTTCTTACACCAACGTTTCTATTAAGCATGGCGGGTGCGTTGGCCAGTCTGACCGCCTTGAGTTTGACATTCGTCGTGCTACGTCATGCCGCTAGTGCAATCGGCTATGGAATTATTTCCGCCATGGCGCACGTCGCGGGTCAGATTACAGCAGCCTATTTCATTTTCATGCCACATCCGGCGCTGCTGAGCATGATGCCGGTTTTGACGTCGCTTGCCATGGTGTTGGGTATTGCCAGTGGGCTGGTCTGTGCGCAATTGCTGAAGCAAATGAAGCCGGTGGTGGCGATATGAGTATGAAAATTAAAGCCATGCAGCTAGTAAAAATCAGTTCCGCTGAACGACTGGTTACGACCTTGTTTTTCGCCGTATTGTTGCATGGCATTGTGATTTTTGGCGTCGGTTTCGTTCCTGGTGAAAACAACGCTGCACAAAGAACTTCCGTTGAAGTCACGCTGGTGCAACAGGTTGATTCGACCACCCCAACCGAGGCGGATTACCTCGCGCAGGCAACACAAGCTGGTACCGGAAACACCCTGGAAACGGTCAGACCCCAGTCGGCGCTTTCCAGCGCTGAAGAATATGAGAACACGGGCATCAGCGACGCACCGGATCTGCAAACAACCGCCGAAGAAACAGATAAAGCCAACAAGCAGGAACAAGTTGAAAAGGTCGCCACGGAAGATCGAAGCATTTTGGTCACAGAAGGCGAATCTGATAGCGCGGCAACTACCGAAAACAATGCGGCCGCTGACACCACACCTCGTAGAATGATTGCACGCCTGATGAAGGTGGGCACCACACAAACGCAACTAATCAGTGAAACTCGCCTGCGTCCTTTGGCACAGAGCGATCAACCCCGTGAGAAATTTGTTTCCGTAAATACACGCGAATCCGTTTACGCCGCTTACATTGAAAGCTGGCGGAAAAAAGTCGAGAAACTTGGCAACCTGAATTATCCGGACGAAGCTCGTCGCGATGGATTGTCGGGCAGCCTGCAACTCGACGTGTCGCTGAATGCTGACGGAACCGTGCGCGAAATTTTAACCAGAATACCTTCCGAACACCGAGTGCTCGATGACGCCGCAATGCGCATTGTGCGGCTTGCCTCGCCCTTTGCGCCATTTTCCGATGCAATGCGGGCAGAGACCGATGTACTGAGCTTCACCTTCGAATGGCGCTTTGCGCAAAGCGACGGTGCGTCATCCAGCATGCTGGAAGTCAATAGCCGCAAGCGTTAACAGTACCCTTGTGTCCCGATGGGTTAATCTTGATACTAGGGGCATGAATAAACAGGATTTTCTGGCCGACCGTTTTCTAATCGCGATGCCAACTCTCGCGGACCCCAACTTTTCTCAAACCGTCACCTATATATGCGAACACAACCCGCAAGGTGCCATGGGTATCGTGATCAATCGTCGCATGGAAATTCAACTCGGTGACGTACTTCAGCAATTAGACTTCGAAACATGCGACAAAAACATTGCCGCGCGTGAAGTTTATTTAGGCGGCCCCGTGTTGCAGGAACGTGGATTCGTCGTGCACCGGTCCATTGGTGAATGGGAAACATCGCTAATAGTGAATGATGATATAGCGGTCACCACGTCACGGGATATTCTCGCTGCTATTTCAGCAGGCCAGGGCCCTGCCGAATTTCTGGTTGCGTTGGGATACGCCGGCTGGGGCGCAGGACAATTGGAAGCTGAAATGGCGGAAAATGCCTGGCTCACCTCTCCCGCGAATGCGGAAATCATCTTCAATACACCCCTCGAACGTCGCTGGCATGAAGCAGCACGATCCATTGGAATCGACCCCGGTCAAATCTCTTCGTATTCCGGGCATGCCTGATGAGCGATTTCGGGAATACCGAAATCAAAAAAAGCGCACAACAGTTTCTCGGGTTTGATTTTGGATTGAAGCGGATTGGTGTCGCCGTGGGCCAGACGCTAACCAACGAGGCCCGCCCATTGCTGACACTTGCGGCCAAAGACGGTGAACCGGACTGGCGTGAAATAAAAACACTTCTTGAAGACTGGAACCCGACGGCATTAGTCGTCGGTCTTCCCTATAATATCGACGGCTCGAACCAACCACTGACCGAGAGCGCAGATCGATTTGCCAAACAACTTATTGAGCACTTTGATCTGCCAGTGCACTATGTGGACGAGAGGCTGAGCTCCCGCGAGGCACAAGACAGATTGCGGAACGCACGCCAAAGCGGCCAGGCCAGGCGCAAAGCGGCGCATAAACTGGATGCAATAGCGGCCAGTGTCATACTTGAAAGCTGGCTGCGAATACAAGATCAGGAAACCTGATGGACGCGCAACAACGACGCCCTGACAGAAGCCTGCAACACCTATTGACGCTGGACGGGTTGAATTCCCAGGAATTGACGAATTTGCTGGATTGCGCGGAAAGATTTGCCGCGTCCCAAACCCTTGCCACGGATGACGCAACAAGCCTGGCCGGAATGTCCATAGTAAATCTTTTCTTTGAACCCAGTACTCGTACGCGTATTTCGTTTGAGCTTGCGGCCAGAAAGCTTGGCGCAAACGTAATGAATCTGGACCTGGCATCTTCTTCGCACAAAAAAGGTGAATCGCTCGAGGATACCGTGACCACACTGGCCGCCATGCGCATCAATGCGTTAGTCGTGAGACACAGCGAAACCGGAATACCCGCAAAAGTCGCTGCATCGTGCGGCGACAACGTGTCAGTAATTAACGCAGGCGAGTCCAAAGTTTCGCACCCAACGCAAGGCCTGTTGGATCTTTTGACCATCCGACGCCACAAACCTGATTTTAACAAGCTTGTCATTGCCATTGTGGGTGACGTTGTGCATTCACGAGTTGCAGCCTCCGCAATACAAGGTATGCAAACCCTTAGATTCGGCGAGATTCGGCTGGTAGGTCCGGAATCTTTTTTGCCAGGAACTGATTCATTCGCCAATTTACCGCGATTTACGGATATGCAAAAAGGCCTTACGGACTGTGACGTAATAATGATGCTGCGCATTCAGTTGGAACGCATGCAAACCACGGAATCTCCAAATCCGGATGACTATTTCAGAAACTATGGTTTATCGCGGGATCGTCTTGCTACAGCAAAATCGGATGCCATCGTCATGCATCCGGGTCCGATGAATCGCGGCGTTGAAATCGAATCGGCAGTGGCCGACGGGCCGAGATCCGTTATTCGCGAGCAAGTAGCGAATGGCGTTGCCACGCGCATGGCCGTTTTGCATGCGTTGCTTGCAGGCAAGGGCCATTTGGAAAATGCCTGACCGTTCCCACCGCGGCAGCATTTTTTTGGAGGACGCAGAAATTCTTGTGCACGAATTCTTTGCCGCAGGGCAATACGTCTTGCGCGTCGCGGCTAAGCAGTGCGCATCGCGCGCCCTGCCCGGGAGTTTCGTGCATATCCAGATAGACGATGACACTGCGATGCGTCGGCCTATGTCCATCATGCGCGCATCAGGCGAGGATGGTTGGATAGAAATACTGTACAAAGAAGTCGGCCATGGCACCGTAATGCTTGCAAAGCGGAAACCGGGCGAGCGGATCAGTGTACTGGGTCCGATCGGCAAACCCTTTCAACCAGACCCGCAACGGCCTCGTAGCCTGCTAATTGGAGGTGGCGTCGGCGTACCACCAATGATTTTCGTGGCCGACCACTTGCGCTGTGACAAGCGCAACAACTGGAAGCCTTTTATCCTGATGGGTTCGGAAATTCCGTTCCCGTTTACGGCCAGGCCTTCGCAAATCCTGGTCGACGGTTTGCCCGACGGGGTTATCGCGTGCATGCCACTGCTTGATGACTGGGGCATTCCCAGCCGGCTTGCTAGCCTGCAAGGGTATGCGGGATGTTTTGAAGGCTACGTTACGGATCTGGCGCGCGCGTGGTTGAGCGCTTTACCCGACGATGCACTCGATGAGGTTGAAATATTATCTTGCGGACCGACTCTCATGCTTAAAGCCGTCAGTGCATTGGCAAGGGAATTTAAACTTCCCTGTCAGGTGTCGTTGGAGGAATACATGGCTTGTGCGGTGGGTGGTTGTGCGGGCTGCGTAGTGGAAGTGCAAACCGAAAATGGTCCCGCGATGAAACGCGTTTGTGTTGATGGACCCGTATTCGACGCCTACCAAGTATTTCCGGCCTAAGCTAGTTACCCAAGCTCAGATTTCTCCAGTCAAGAGTAACGGATATTGTCGCCGAGGCAAGGCGCGCGTTCGCGGAAGGAGCTGAGTTTACAAACAGTAAATGAGCACCTTACGCGGGTGCGCAACGCTGCATTGGTGCAATAGACGCGCTCCTGATCAGCCGAACTGGATCTTAGCTTCCAGGTTTGCCCGCGAATCAGAATTTTTGAGCGCCTCTTCCATTTCAATCTTGCCATCCTTGTACAACTGGTAGAGTGAATCGTCAAAAGTCTGCATGCCTTTTTCCGGGCTTTCCTGCATGGCTTCTTTCACTTCATCAATCCTGCCTTTAAGAATGAGATCCGCGATGTGTGGGGTATTCAGCATGATCTCAATAGCTGCACAGCGTTTGCCGTCTTTCGCCTGCACCAGGCGTTGCGAAATGATGCCGCGCAGGTTCAGCGCCAAATCCATGAACAACTGCTTGTGCAATTGTTCCGGAAACATGTTGATCACACGGTCCATGGTTTGCGAAGAGTTGTTGGCGTGTAATGTTGAAATAGCCAGGTGTCCGGTACCGGACAATTCCAGTGCAGCTTCCATGGTTTCGCGATCCCGAATCTCGCCAATTAGGATCACATCCGGCGCCTCACGCAAGGAGCTTTTCAATGCGTTGTGATAGGAATGCGTGTCCGTACCCACTTCGCGCTGATTGATAATACTGTTGCGGTTGGGGTGGGTGAATTCGACGGGGTCCTCAATCGTCAGGATATGGTTCGCCATATTTTCATTGCGGTGATTGATCATTGCCGCGAGTGTTGTTGTCTTGCCTGAACCTGTCGCACCCACCATCAGCAACAAGCCACGCTTATTCAGTATCAAATCTTTCAGGATTTCAGGTAGCCCCAAATCATCCAGCTTCGGTACATCGGAAGGGATATATCGCAAAACCATGGCTGTGTTCCCACGCTGGGTAAACACGTTGACACGAAAACGCCCAAGACCTTTTTCGGCAATGGCAAAGTCAATTTCCAGGTTGGATTCAAAAAACTGGGTCTGGTCCTCGTTCATGATCTTGTAGGCCGCTGCCTTGACCGTTGCTGCGTCAAGAACTGTCTTGCCAACGTTAACGATCTTGCCTTCAATCTTGATCTTGATGGGCGAGTTCGACGTGAAGAAGATGTCCGACGCCGTCTTTTCGACCATCAGTTTCAGAATGGGTGAAATATCCATGCGTGTCCTTAAATTAATTTATGCCATGCCAGCCGGTTTAATTAAAGCCGCTGCCCGCCTTGTTCTTCTTCGATCAGCTTAAGCGCCGATTCGTCGTCGGCGGATACCTGTGCTGAGTGCTTGCTTTCCAGCTTGATGCGCAGACGAAGCTCGTTCTGGGAATCGGCGTTGCGAATGGCCTCTTCGTAGGGAATCTCGCCTTCCTCGAAAAGATTGAAAAGAGCCTGGTCGAAGGTCTGCATGCCAAGTTCGTTGGATTTCGCCATGATTTCCTTGATCATTGCGACTTCGCCTTTGAATATCAGGTCGGCAATCAACGGCGAATTCAACATGATTTCCATTGCAGCCGCGCGACCCTTGCCATCCGCTTTCAACAGCAAACGCTGAGAAATAATGGCTTTTAAATTCAACGACAAGTCCATCAAGAGTTGTTCGCGCCGTTCCTCCGGGAACAGGTTGATAATGCGGTCCAGTGCCTGGTTGGAGCTGTTAGCGTGCAGCGTCGACAGGCACAAGTGACCGGTCTCAGCAAATTGCACCGCGTGCTCCATTGTTTCCCGGTCACGAATTTCACCGATCAAGATCACGTCAGGCGCCTGCCGCAGTGTGTTTTTCAATGCCGCTGCCCAGGAATCCGTGTCCACCCCGACCTCGCGCTGCGTGATCAGGCAACCCAGATGGGGATGCACGTATTCAACCGGATCCTCAATGGTGACGATATGGCCGCGTGTGTTCTTGTTACGCACACCCAGCATGGAGGCCAACGTTGTGGATTTACCCGAGCCGGTACCGCCGACGACAATTACCAGGCCGCGCTTCGTCAAGACCACGTCTTTTAAGACGGCCGGCAACCCAAGTGTTTCGAAATCGGGAATGTCGGTGGTAATGGTACGCAACACGCACCCGGCCCGACCTTGTTGCACAAATGCGTTGACGCGGAAACGGCCAATATTCTGCGGGTGGATGGCGAAATTGCATTCCTTGGTTGCGTCAAATTCCTTGGTTTGCCGGTCGTTCATAATCGCTCTGACCAGCATGGCCGCCTGGTCGGCCGTGAGTGGCTTGTCGGTCACCGGCGTCATCTGCCCGTCCACTTTCATAGCCGGCGGGAAATTGGCGGTAATGAAGAGGTCAGAACCGTTTTTTGCCTTCATGGCGCGCAACAGGTCCTGCATGAGCTTTATTGCCTGATCGCGTTCCATGGTTTACTCCTTAATGTCCGTTGTCATTTTTTCATACTTCACTGCAATTAGCGCGACTTCTACCATTAAGCAAACACTTCCTTATTAGCGGCTTTGGATCGCGCTTCGTCCTTGGTGATCGAGCCCGCTTTCAGCAGGTCCTGCAAGTTCTGATCTAGCGTCTGCATACCTGCAGCCTGGCCAGTCTGGATGGCCGAGTACATCTGTGCAATCTTATTTTCACGAATCAGATTTCGAATCGCCGGCGTGCCAAGCATGATCTCATGTGCCGCGATCCGACCACCACCGACTTTTTTCAACAAGGTCTGCGAAATTACTGCACGCAACGATTCCGAAAACATGGCCCGAACCATATCTTTTTCGGCTGCCGGAAACACATCGACAACACGGTCAATGGTTTTTGCGGCAGAACTGGTATGCAAGGTTCCAAATACCAAGTGCCCGGTTTCCGCGCCACTCAGTGCCAAACGAATCGTTTCTAGGTCGCGCATTTCGCCGACCAGTATACAATCCGGGTCCTCACGCAACGCCGAGCGTAGTGCCTCGTTGAACCCAAGCGTATCGCGGTGTACTTCGCGCTGGTTGATCAGGCACTTTTTCGATTCGTGCACGAACTCGATCGGGTCCTCTATCGTCAAGATATGGCCGGCGTCGTTCTCGTTAATGTAATTGACCATTGCCGCCAGCGTCGTTGACTTTCCAGAACCAGTTGGCCCGGTGACCAGGACGATGCCGCGTGGTGTTTTGGAAATCTCCTCGAATATCTTTGGCGCGCCCAGTTGCTCGAGGCTGAGAATTTTGCTTGGAATGGTCCGGAATACCGCACCGGCACCGCGATTCTGGTTGAATGCATTGACACGGAACCTGGCCAGGCCGGGAATTTCAAATGAGAAGTCACACTCCAGGAATTCTTCATAGTCCTTGCGCTGCTTATCGTTCATGATGTCGTACACCATGTCATGCACATCGGAATGTTCCAGTGCCGGCATGTTGATCTTTCGGATTTCACCGTCTACGCGAATCATCGGTGGTACGCCGGCCGACAAATGCAAGTCGGAAGCACCGTTTTTCACGCCGAAGGCAAGCAATTGAGCAATATCTGCAGCCATGGGTTCACCCCTGGATTGTTCGAGTTGTTATTTTGATCAAGAATCGTCGGCCCCTCTCCCTTTGAAGCCGGGCCGGAACTTGAATGCAGGTTAAAGTATAGCGAACAGGCTACGGGCGCAAGATGAGCGGGATTGCTGAAAATCTGGACGAAATACGCGACAGGATTGCTAGCGCTACCGCTGCTTCAGGCCGTGATCGGGCTGCCGTGCAGCTGGTTGCGGTCAGCAAAAACCACTCTGTCGCGGCTATCCAGGAAGCGATTAACGCAGGCCATACGCGGTTTGGTGAGAATATTGCCCAGGAGGCCGCGATGAAAATCGCGGCGCTGGCAATGGAAAACGTAGAATGGCATTTTATCGGCCGCGTGCAATCCAATAAGACAGGGCAATTGGCGAAAAACTTTCATTGGGTCCAGTCCGTGGACAGGATAAAAATTGCTGAACGTCTAAACGCATCCCGCCCGGCTGGCATACCTGCACTGAATGTC
Organism: Gammaproteobacteria bacterium; assembly: GCA_036443475.1. Taxonomy (GTDB): domain Bacteria; phylum Pseudomonadota; class Gammaproteobacteria; order Natronospirales; family JAZFYH01; genus JAZFYH01. The sequence continues at coordinate 22,916 of JAZFYH010000069.1, forward strand.
TGCATCCAGGTAAATCTTGACCAGGAAGCGAGCAAAGTCGGTCTATTGGATGTCGGCGCAGTACTTGAAATGGCAGGAAAAATTTCCGCAATGGAAAACCTTCGACTGCGTGGCATCATGGCCATACCGCCGTTCAGCCAGGATGTTGGAATACAGCAAGAAAGATTTCGCAAAGTGAAAAAAGTTTATAAAGCGTTGCGGGCGAGTTACCCGGATATCGACACCTTGTCGATGGGCATGACGGCGGATTTTGAAGCCGCCATTCAGGAAGGCTCCACCATGATAAGGATTGGTACAGCGATTTTCGGAACGCGTGGCTAGAATCGTATACTGACGCTCAGTATTCTTCTTGCGTTGCAGGTGACAACAGAATGGTTCGTAATGGAAAGCAGTAACTTCGCGTTTATCGGCGGCGGGAACATGGCACATAGCCTGATAAGCGGGCTTGTCGGTAGCGGGCTTGATCCGAAATACATTTGGGTGGCCGATCCATCCCAGGCACGCCTGGATAAGATTGCCGAGCTCAGCCAGATAAATATCACAACCAGCAATGTGAAGGCTGCGGATGGCGCGGACATCGTGGTGCTTGCGGTCAAACCCCAAGTCATGTCGCAGGTGTTACCGGAAATTCGCGACGTCATCGTCAATGGGAAGCCGCTGGTCATTTCTATTGCCGCGGGAATCACTGAAACGTCACTACGCAAGGCGCTGCATCAGACCACGGCCATTGTTAGAGCAATGCCCAATACACCCGCACTGGTTCAAAGCGGCGCCACAGCATTGTATGCAAATGAACATGTCAGCAATGCGCAAAAAGTAAAAGCGGAATCGATTATGCGTTCAGTAGGCATCGCAATCTGGCTGGACCATGAAACGATGCTTGACGCTGTTACCGCAGTTTCGGGCAGTGGGCCGGCGTATTTTTTTCTTCTTATGGAATTACTGGACCAAGCAGCTCAGGAGCTCGGATTACCCGCTGCCGCGGCAAGAAAACTCTCTTTGCAAACGGCTTACGGTGCCGCGTACATGGCACTGGAGTCTGCCGAATCACCGGCCGAGCTGCGCGAACGAGTCACTTCGCCTGGTGGAACTACAGCTGCGGCTCTTACAGAACTCGACAAGTCCGATTTCAGTGACATATTCATTCGTGCAGTGGCCGCTGCGTGCAAGCGCGCTACCGAGTTGTCGGCGGAAATGGAGCAAAAACCCTGATGCCTGGAAATTTTTTAGTTGCAATGAGTTTTCTCGTGGATGTTCTGCTGTCGGTTTATGCGGGCATTATTATTTTGCGAATCATTTTGCAACTCGTGAAAGCAAATTTTTATAACCCGTTGTCGCAATTTGTGGTGATGGCAACTGATCCAGTACTAACCCCTTTGCGGCGAATCATACCCGGGTGGCGTGGTGTGGACGTGGCAGCGTTACTTTTTGTGTTCTTTGTCATCCTGCTTGACCTAATTTTATTACTGTTTATCCAGCAAAGAGGGATGCAACCCGCGCTCTACCTAATTGCCTGGACACTCATGAAGATAGTCCTTGTGACAATTCGGTTGTACATATTCACCATCATTATCGAAGCCTTGGCCAGCTGGTTCAATCCAGGTCCTTATCCACACCCCGTCATTGGTGTACTGGGCGAAGTAAACCGGCCTGTTCTCGGGCCAATCAGAAAATTGCTGCCTGCACGTGAAATTGGCATTGATTTTTCGCCACTTGTCGCCTTGCTTGCCGCTTATTTTTTCCTGATTCTGCTTCCACTTCCTTGGTATTTGCGCTGATCTTGCAAGCGTGGTTCGGTTGGCACGGGGATCAGTTACTTGACGTACACGTCACCGTGCAAACACGCGCGTCGCAACCTGGCGTGCAGGGTCTGCACGCCGGACGGTTGAAGCTGCGCGTAAGAGCCGCACCCAGTGACGGACAGGCAAACAGGGAAGCGAGTTCTCTCCTTGCCGGTCTATTTGGTGTACCGCCAAGCCGTGTGTTATTGCACCGTGGCACAACATCCAGACAAAAAGTATTCCGGATTAAGATGCCCGCGGTGCGGCCCGAAACAATCGTTTTTTGAACGCCAGTCATGTTCGCGTTTGCTCATACAGCAAAAACAGGCTTTTTCCCCGGAAAAATTGATACTTTTTCGGAAAACTATGCTATTTTTCGCGGCGATCAACCGCTTCCGCGCTAACAGGAGTCATTGCATGGCCGCTAGAAAGAAAAAGGCTGCAGGCAAGAAAAAGTCTGCTGCTAAACTGCCGACCAAGTCGGAAATCATGTCTTTCATTGCAGGCGATACAGGTCTTGCAAAGAAAGAAGTTGTTGCAGTTTTTGAGTCGCTGAGCAACATTATTCAGAAAAACATTGGGGGACGTAGCGGTCCGGGAAAGTTTGCCATTCCGGGCTTGATGAAAATCAAAGTCGTTAAGAAACCCGCTACCAAGGCTCGCAAGGGAATCAATCCATTCACGGGTGAGGAATGCATCTTTAAAGCCAAACCGGCCCGCAAGGTGGTCAAGGTTCAGCCGTTAAAGGGTTTGAAAGACATGGTTTGAGCGATATCGCTGGAAACCGAAAGCCGGGACCTGTGTTCCGGCTTTTTTTTGCCTGTCAGCCGCTGAGTACCTTGTGTTTTAGACGCATGAACTCGATATGGGGAACGTACAGCAGGTCGGCAACTTTCCTTACCAGATGATCCTCGTATTTGTCCAAGCGCCCGTCAGCGTATGCAACCCGCCACAACAATTCAACGATTTGGCCTTTCTCAGCGTCGTTCAACTCTTCATGCAACAGGCGGGTGAACTCATGCAATGAAATTGCGTGATCCGCTCGTTGATTCGCCTGCTCTATTAGAGCGCTGGTTTCGCCATCCGAAAGATCAAAATGCTGTGCCAGCGTTTTTTCAACGAATTGCAATTCGTTCTCAGATTCGTCGAAATCCGCCCTGGCCATTTCAATCATCAATGTTGCGGTGGCCAGCTTGAGCAGGTGCTGTTCGTCAACTGCCGTAGACTCCGGCAGATCGAGATTCTCTGTGAGAAAACTTGCGATTTTTTTGAACATGATTTCCAGAACTACGGTGCCGAAAAGTGTTTGACTTGATGTTTCGCGAAAAATTCCATGCCATTACGCTTCGAGCGCGCTGTCGAGAAAGCTGCAGACAACGCCACGCAAGTCATTCAACTTGCCATGAAAAAAATGATCCGTGTCCGGCATGATTACCAAGGTCGGTGCCGATGGCAGGCCGGTGGCCCATTCTTCTACCTGTCGCGCATCCACCAGTTCGTCTTCAGTGCCTTGCACCACAAGCCAGGGACAGATGGGATCGGGCTTGAACGACGGCTCAAAACGCTGTACGGGTGGCGCAACGCTGACCAGGGCAGATACCGGTGAATGCAAAGCTGCGTTCAGTGACACCTGCGCGCCAAATGAGAATCCGGTCAATATAGGCTTGGCAGATGCATAATGTTCCTGCATCCACTGCAGAGCCTTTTGCGCATCATCGATTTCACCCGCTCCGTTATCGTAACAGCCAGCGCTGGCGCCGACACCCCGGAAATTGAATCGTAACGCCGCGATGCCGGACTGATTAAGACTGCGCGCCAGCATGTAAGCCACTTTGTTATGCATGCTGCCTTCGTGCAACGGATGCGGATGACAAACTACGCCGGCATACCTCGGTCGCAGTGATTCAACCGGATCCAGCAAGGCTTCAAGCTTGCCTACTGCACCGTCAATCAGGAGAGACTGGGTATTGCGCACGTTCAGGAAACCGGGCTTTCGGGCGCTGCCTCGTCATTGGGCTGACTGAGTATTTTTTGCAACGATTCCTGTTTTTCGGGTCCAAATGCAATAACGGTGTCGCCAGACTTGAATGCTAACGGTTCCTGGCTGGAACCAAACTGGATACCACCTTCCTGGCGTTTAACGAGCAACTGCATCATGTCGTCGGCACATTCATCCAGGTAGGTGGCGCTGTCGTAATTCTCGGTAATCTTGCTTTTGTGAAACTGCCAGCCTTTCGTAAGTTGTCGCCAGAGACGTTCATAATAAGCCGAATCCGAGAATGCGATGCGACCACGCATGGTTCGCGCCACGCCACGCGGATCATCATCGTCGGTATCGTACATGGGTAACTGGAATACCTTTGAACGCCCGAGTTCACTGGCAAACGCTGTGCATACCAGTGAGTTATAGGCATCGTTACTGGTTGCAGCCAACAGAACACCGACATCATTCAACTCCAGCGATTCTTCCGCGGCATCGGAAAGAATTTCGCCGTAATAAACCGGTATGCCTTTCATCCGCGCGTCACGAAGACGATGCCACGAACTGTCGACCAGAAGTACAGAAATATCCACATCGCGCAAGACTTTGGCCAGTTCGGTGGTCCATGGTGACACACCGACGATTAAGACACGGTTCCCCGTTTTGGAGGCGAGACCCATAAGGCGCGATATGTAGCCCAGCGAAGTGCTGTGCAGAGTCACTGTGGCGAATATAAGCGAGAAAATAAGTGGCACCAGCAGTTCTGCATCCGCGTACCCAGCGTCGATCATTCGCGGTGCAAACACACCGGCTACCGCCGCAGCCACAATGCCTCGTGGCGCGATCCAACTGAGTAAGGCTCGATCTCGCAGGTCCATGCCTACACCGACGGTGGCCGGAAAGACGGTGAGCGGTCGTACCAGGAACATGACCGCAAATACCAGCGCCAGGCTACGCAAGTCCATTCGAGCCAGGGTAGCGGGTTCCAGATCCGCCGCAAGCAAAATGAATACTACCGAAACCAGTAAAATGGTTATGTATTCTTTGAAACGGCGCATTTCCTCAATGCTGGGAAGACCCATATTGCCCATCACGATGCCCATGCCCGTAACGGCTAACAACCCTGCTTCCTGTTGCGCCGCGTTAGACAACGTGTACACACCCAGCACCGTGGCCAGCGTCATGGGTGACTTCAGGTACTCCGGAACCATGCCACGGCGAAACAGTATTCCTAGTGCCAAACCAGCCGGAATGCCGAGTATCAAGGATACGATCAACGCCCGACCAAGGTTGTAAAACACCTGATCGTGGGCCGCGCCTACACCACTGAACACGAAGTACTGGAATACTAAAACCGCCAACAAGGCTCCGATGGGATCGTTGATGATGGCTTCCCACTTCAGGTAGGAAGCAGTGCGCTTGTTCAGCATGGCATGGCGCAACATGGGAATGATTACGGTCGGCCCAGTGACAACAATGATGCTGCCGAAGACCAATGCAACTGGCCACGAAAGACCGCCAATGTAATGCGCAGCCAGCGATCCCAGAAACCAGGCCAATGGTGCACCGACAAATACCAGGCGACGTACCCCTGACGCGGCAATTTTTAGTTCATGAAATTCCAGGTTCAAGCCGCCTTCAAAAAGAATTACTGCGACACACAATCCGATGATCGGTTGTAGGAAATCGCCAAAATCTGCGGCAGGGTCGAGTACGCCAAAAACAGGTCCCGCAAGCAATCCCACGATAGACAAGAGCAAGATGGAGGGGAGCCGGACTTTCCACGCCAGCCATTGGGCGCCTATTCCTAGCGCTGTGACAATGGCTATCGAGGCGCCTATCGAGTGTTCCATGCTAACCGTTTACGCATAGACATTCCCTGGACTTAGTCCAAGGGCATGGGCAATCGATCGGCAAGTCGTACCAATCCGCGGATGTGCCGGTACATCCACCAGATCCAAACGAAGAAGCCAATCAAAAACCCCAAGCCGAATAGCGGAATCATGAGTACTGAAATAAACAGCCAAAATATCGCCCAGAAAAAGGTGCGAATCATCCACGCATGGTGGCTGCGCAGGTCTTCTACGGAATCGTCCCGCTTCAGGAAATTCAGTATCAAACCGATGATGCTGGGAAAAGCCAGTATGCCGAAAAAATGCAAAATATAGGCCACCACAACCCAGGTTCGTTGTTCCTGGTACAACAAGCTATCTTCAACACTGTTGCTCATGTAGCGGCTTCCTGTGCATTGGCGTCTGACGCAGATTGTCGCCGCGGCCGCAACACGAGCTCACCACCACAATTCGGACAAGTACTTTGCAGGGTCGTGTTGCAGTCTATGCAAAATGTGCATTCGTAGCTGCATATGTACGCGATGTCGTTTTCGGTCAATGCTGTAGCGCAACGCTCGCATACCGTTTTCATTACCAGTGACATGGATCAATCCGATTCACCTGTATCTCGCTGCTACTATACATAATGGAAACATGGAGAACACAGTTTGAAGTGCGCGCTGACCTACATTCTTCTACTGGCCCTGAGCATGGCACGACCGATCGTGGCGTCAAACGACCAAATGTTACCCAAATTTCTTGCTGGCTGCTGGCGTGGAGAACTGGGTGATGGCGAAATCATTGAAGAGCAGTATTCTTCGCCTGTAGCCGGTGCAATTTTCGGGGTCGTCGTTAGTACAAAAAATGGAGAAATAACGTTTTTTGAATTTGTTCGCATTGTCACTATAGATGAGGTAACCACTTACCACCCGTTTCCGAATGGTATTGACGCCGAAGTGACCTTTACGCTCAATGAAATCGAGCCCGACAAATTAAGTTTCGAAAATCTTGCGCACGATTTTCCGCAACAGATCAGCTACCGTTTATTGGCAGACGACAAGTTACTGACCCGGGTGGCAGGAACGGTAAACGGCAGGAAATTGGTGGACGAATACACTACTTCGCGCGTTGCTTGTGGCGCCGACTAGCCTGCGGTCCGCTGGATCAGTTCAATCTTGTAACCGTCCGGATCTTCAACGAATGCGATGATTGTCTTGCCCCCTTGCACGGGGCCTGCTGCACGTACCACGTTGCCACCGCGAACGCGGATGTCCTCGCAAGCCTGATAGGCATCCTTTACTGCGACTGCGACATGGCCAAACCCGTCGCCAAGATCATATTTTACAGTGTCCCAGTTATGTGTCAGCTCAATGACAGCACCGTCGTCTTCTGTGCCATAACCGACAAAAGCCAGTGTGAAACGGCCACTTGGGTAATCCGTTCTGCGCAATAATTGCATGCCAAGTACGTTGGTATAAAAATCGATCGCGGTGTCCAAGTTGCCTACTCTCAACATGGTATGCAATATGCGCATTTTGACCCCCTTCGTTATTAGTGATTCGATACGTGCAAACTTTGTGGTGAACTGTTATGGAAATCAAACTGAACTGTATCGCTGACCAACAACCAATTCCTGCGCAGTACGCATTTGCTGCGATGGATCCCGATACCCACGTGGCGCTGAGTGCCAACAGAAATCCGGGTGTTTCCTGGACTGATGTTCCTGATGGCGCGCGCTCGCTAATACTAATATGCGTGGACCCGGATGTGCCGAGCAAGCCCGATGACGTAAACCAGGAAGGCCGCACGGTACCTGCTGACCTGCCACGCACGAATTTCTACCATTGGGTCATGATAGACATTCCGGTGCAATGCAGTGGTATCGAAGCAGGCAGTTGCTCTGACGGTGTGGTCAGCGGCGGCAAGTCGGCAC
>JAZFYH010000070.1:0-3649 GCA_036443475.1 Gammaproteobacteria bacterium
GCCTGACGCGCCGGTCGCGTTTCAGGTCATTTTGCCATTCGCCGGTTGCATCTTTCTGTTGCACGCTATTTTGGCCGCAGCGTTTCTTGTTATTCCCCGTTTGCTGGAACAGACAGGCGTTGTCGGTGCTGCGCAGGGAGAGTTCTACCTGATGAGCCTGCTTGCCTCACTGCTCCTGACGGTGCCCTTGGTCCTGCTGGTGAAACCGCACAAGAGCGTGCTGATTCCGGTAACGGGTGCGGTCCTTGTAGTGGCCAGCCTGATCGGCTTGGCCGGCAACAAGCCAGCATTAGGCGTGGCATTGGCACTGTTTTTTGGTGGGTTCAATTTCCTGGAAGCCTGGCTGCCTGCAGGTGCGTCGCTAGCCAGCGGTCGTCAACGTCGGGGTGAACTGCTTGGCGCCTACTCCACGGCGCAGTTCCTTGGCGTGTTTGCCGGCGGGGCGGGAGGCGGCCTGATTGCAGCGACCTTTGGCGTGCAGGCCATTGTGGTGGCCGTTGGGCTGCTAGGCGTCCTGTTGCTGGCAGGCGTGGTGTATGCCGCAAGTACCCAGTCCGCAACGCTGAGCCGCGGATGAAGTTGCTGCCGTAGTCGCGTAAAATAGATCGGCTTACACCCCGACCGGCGGCGCTTGTAAGCCCGCAAAAATAAAGGAGAAATCGATGGCACGAGGCGTAAACAAGGTCATTCTGGTGGGCAATCTAGGCGCGGACCCGGACGTTCGCTACGCCGCCAGCGGAAGTGCGATTACCAAGATACGGATTGCCACCACCGAGTCCTGGAAGGACAAGCAGTCCGGGGAGCAGAAAGAGCGGACCGAGTGGCACCGCATCGTATTTTTCGGACGCTTGGCGGAAATTGCTGCTGAGTACCTGCGCAAAGGTTCGCAGGTTTATGTGGAGGGCAGCTTACGCACCAGCAACTACGAGAAGGATGGCCAGACACATTATTCAACTGAAATTGCTGCCAACGAGATGCAGATGCTTGGCAGTCGCAGCGGAAGCGGTGGTGGTGGCGGTGAGTCACGCGCACCTGCGAAGGAAACCTCCGGTAGCGACGCAGGCGGTGATTTTGACGACGATATTCCGTTCTAGGCAATAAACGCTTGAAAATTGTGAATCCGGCGGCAGCTGCAAGCTGCCGTTGGGCTTTTTGGCGAAAACAACTAGCAGGAGACATGTAAGGCAATGCGGGAACTGATTGCACCACACGGTGGCGAATTAAAAGAATTGTACATTTCCAGCGAAGAAGCCGCTGAAGAAAAACTTCGTGCCAAAAAATTGCCGTCCTGGGATCTCACCGAGCGCCAGCTTTGCGACATCGAGTTACTGCTCAACGGTGCGTTTTCACCACTGCACGGTTTCATGTCGCGCAACGACTACGAGCGCGTGCTCAAGGAAATGCGTTTGACGGATGGCACGTTGTGGCCGTTACCGATCACGCTCGATGTCAGCAAGGAATTTGCTGCCTCAATAAAAATCGGCAATCACATCGCGTTGCGTGACCCGGAAGGTGTGCTGGTTGCCACCATGGAGGTGTCGGACAGTTTCGAGCCCGACATGCAAGTCGAAGCCAAGCACGCGTACGGCACCACGGATGAAAAACATCCCGCAGTCAATTACCTGTTCAATCACTCCAACCCTGTCTATCTCGGAGGCAAATTGCGTGGTGTTGATGCGGTTACGCATTACGATTTTCGTCACCTGCGCAACACGCCGCGTGAAATGCGTGATCTTTTCAAAAAACTTGGTTGGCACCGCGTCGTGGCGTTTCAGACACGCAACCCCATGCACCGTGCGCACCAGGAACTGACGTTTCGGGCGGCACGAGAAGTTGAAGCCAACCTGCTTATTCACCCGGTGGTCGGCATGACCCAGCCCGGCGACATCGACCATTACACGCGCGTGCGCTGTTACGAGCATTTGATCAAGCAATACCCGGAACAATCCACCATGCTGTCACTGCTTGGTCTGGCGATGCGCATGGGAGGACCGCGGGAGGCGGTACTGCATGCCATCGTGCGGAAGAATTACGGTTGTACGCATCTGATTGTCGGTCGCGATCACGCCGGACCGGGCAAGGACAGTAACGACGAGGATTTTTACGGACCGTACGATGCGCAGGACGTAGTGCGCAAACATCAAGAAGAGCTTGGTATCGAGATGGTGCCGTTCAAGATGATGGTATACGTGAAGGAACGTGCGGAATACGTGCCAATAGACGAGACACGAGAAGATGAAACCGTGTTAAGCATCTCTGGCACCGAATTTCGCCGTCGCCTGCAGGAAGGCCTGGACATCCCAGAGTGGTTTTCGTATTCGGACGTGGTCGAGGAGTTGCACAAGACCCATCCGTCACGGCACGAGCAGGGCTTTACCGTGTTTTTCACCGGATTGTCGGGGTCCGGCAAGTCGACGATCGCCAATGCGCTGATGGTGAAATTAATGGAACTGGGTGGCCGGCGGGTCACGATGCTGGACGGTGACCATGTGCGCAAGAATCTTTCCAGCGAACTGGGTTTTTCCAAAGAGCATCGCAACATTAATATTTTGCGCATCGGCTACGTGGCCAGTGAAATCACCAAAAACGGCGGTATTGCTATTTGCGCGCCTATTGCGCCTTACACTGCAACCCGACGCCAGGTCCGTGAAATGATAGAACTACTTGGTGGTTTCATAGAAGTGCACGTCGCAACGCCGTTGGAAGTTTGCGAAGAACGCGATCGTAAGGGGCTTTATGCCAAGGCGCGTGAAGGCATCATCAAGGAGTTCACTGGAATCAGCGATCCTTACGAAGCACCAGAGAACGCTGAAATCGTGATTGATACGCGCGACTATACGCCAGACGAAGCGGCACATCACATTGTCGTCAAATTAGAAAGCCTCGGTTTTATCAAGTAGGCGGCAGGTACCATGGCATATAAAGGCATCATTCTGGCCGGTGGTTCAGGTACACGTCTGTACCCCGTAACGCGTTCGGTTAGTAAACAGTTGCTCCCGGTTTACGACAAACCCATGGTGTATTACCCGTTGTCTGCGTTATTGCTTGCCGGCATTCGCGATGTGCTAATTATTTCGACACCAACAGATTTGCCACGTTATCGAGATTTACTCGCAGATGGCAGCCAGTGGGGCATTAATATTCAATATGCTGAGCAACCGAAGCCGGAAGGCTTAGCTCAGGCATTCCTGATTGGTGAGTCATTCATCGGAAATGATCCGTCCGCACTGGTGCTTGGCGACAATATTTTTTATGGCCATGGCATTTCCGAACAATTACGGTCGGCAACTTCGCGGGAGGACGGCGCTACCGTGTTCGCCTACTATGTCAAAAACCCTGAACGCTACGGGGTTGTCAACTTCGACAAATCAGGACGTGCTCTGGATATCGAAGAAAAACCCATCAAGCCGAAATCGCATTATGCGGTCACCGGCTTGTATTTTTATGACAACAATGTTGTTTCGGTAGCCAAACAGATCAAGCCGTCCGCGCGCGGCGAGTTAGAAATCACCGACGTCAACCAAACCTATCTCAAGCAAGGTAATTTACGGGTTGAGACACTGGGTCGTGGCGTGGCTTGGTTGGACACCGGCACCCACGAGTCGCTGTTGCAAGCAGCCAACTTTATTGAAGCTATCGAACAACGCCA
>JAZFYH010000071.1:0-4978 GCA_036443475.1 Gammaproteobacteria bacterium
CCGCACGCGTGGCCACGGTTACAGCCGGTGGAGGCGCCGTGGTGTAAATATAACTACGCGCTTTTTGAATAAGCGTTTCTATGACCGTTTCGCTGCCAGCAACGAATGCGCCGAAACTGCCAAACGCTTTCCCCAGCGTGCCCATTAGTATCGGTACATCCTCGGCGCAAAGATCGTAATATTCGCAACTGCCGCGACCACCTCTACCCAGCACGCCAATCCCGTGCGCATCATCAACGCAAAGCCAGGCGTCATTTTTTTCACAGGCTTTCACCAGTGCGGGCAATGGCGCCATGTCGCCGTCCATGCTGAACACGCCATCCGTCATGACCAGCACGCGCCGAGCATTTGCACGTGACAGTTTTTCAGAAAGTTCTGAGGTATCCGCATGCCGGAAGCGTGAAAATTTTGCGCCGGACAATATGCCTGCATCGAGAAGCGAGGCGTGATTCCACCGGTCTTCGAATACCGCGTCGCCACGCTCAAGCAATGCCGAGGCAATACCGATGTTTGCCATGTAGCCGGTGGAAAAAAGCAGTGCTCGTGCGCGGCCGGTAAATTCAGCCAGTTCCTGTTCAAGTTTGTCGTGTTCACGCGTGTGGCCGGCCACCAAGTGGGCCGAACCTGCGCCCAAACCGTAAGTATCCAAACCATTACGTGCCGCACTTACCAATCGCTCGTCATTGGCCAGACCCAGGTAATCGTTCGAACAGAACGCGAGAACCCTGTTGCCATCAATTATTGTTTCAGGTTGCACCGGCCCGTCTACAAGATGCCGCCGCCTGTACAATGAAATCTTTTTTAGATGTGCCAGCTCGATTGCGAGGGCGTTGTCGGGACCAGAAGACCCTGCCTTGTTCATATCAAACTGAAGTCCGTTCTTCCGCTGACTCTGTTTCCATTTCTGCACCGGGTGCAGATTCGGCTTCGGGACGGATACCGAGGCGGCTGAACAATTCGAGATCGCTATTGGTATCCGGATTGGGTGTGGTCAGTAATTGATCGCCGTAAAAAATTGAATTGGCTCCGGCAAAAAAACACAGTGCTTGCATTTCATCCGTCATGTCGTTACGCCCGGCTGACAGGCGTACGTGCGAAGCAGGCATCAGTATTCGTGCCACGGCAACGGTACGCACAAACTCGAGCGGGTCTAAAGCCTCAGTGCCATCCAGTGGCGTGCCGGTGACCTGAACCAGAAGATTGATGGGCACCGATTCCGGGTGTGGATCCAGGTTTGCCAATACATGCAACATCCCTACCCGATCTCTCTGTGACTCCCCCATACCGATAATACCGCCGCAACAAACGTTCATTCCTGCTTCCCGTACGTGTTGCAAGGTGTCGAGGCGATCCTGGAACTTCCGCGTAGTGATGATTTCCTCGTAGTACTCCGGAGAGGTATCGATATTGTGGTTGTAATAATCCAGACCGGCGTCTTTAAGTCGTATAGCTTGATCGTGGTTGAGCATGCCTAATGTCGCACAGGTCTCCATTCCCAATGTTTTCACCGCTCGCACCATTTCGATTATTACGTCCAATTGCTTGTCTTTTGGACTGCGATAAGCCGCGCCCATGCAAAATCGGGTGGCCCCGTTGGCTTTGGCATTTCTCGCTCTTTCAACCACCTGCTCGACATTCATGAGTTCTTCACGTTTAAGGCCGGTGTCATAGCGCACACTCTGTGGGCAGTAGGCACAATCCTCCGGGCAGGCACCGGTCTTTATCGACAACAGTGTCGAGATCTGCACCCGGTTGGGATCGAAATTCTCGCGATGCACCGTTTGCGCCTTGAACAGGAGGTCGTTAAACGGCAAATTGAACAATGCCTGAATATCTGCTCGTGACCACTGCGGGACATTCGATTGCAGGAGAGAATTGTCGGTCATCTTCATGTCCGTATTCCTGGCTCAATGTCGGAGTGCGGGGAGTGTAGCCTGCCAAACCTGTCAACTCCATTGTTCATAATGAGTTTACTTATGGGTAAATTTTATCCAACATGGCCTGTCTAAGAATACGGTCTTTTCGACAGGTTTTTATGGGAAAAAAGCCTGCAATCAAGGCGCGTAGGGTGTTGACCCGGGTGTCAGGACCCCGGATATTGGGTGTGTTTCACGATCCTATCTACCGGAATGTCGCTTAACCCGAGGAGACAAAGAATGAAATTCAGGTACATCGCGAGTAGCGTGTTTATTGCCAATACCCTGCTGATTTCACCAGCCTGGGCTGCCGGAGACGCTGCCAAGGGCAAGGAATTTTACGCAATTTGCGCTGCCTGCCATGGCGATAATGCGCAGGGCATCAAGGAACTGAATTCCCCGCAGTTGGCCGGACAATTTGATTGGTACATCGTACGGCAACTTAAAAATTTCAAAGCTGGATTCCGCGGTGCCGACCCGAAAGACGAATTTGGTGCGCAAATGCGACCCATGGCGATGACACTTCCTGACGATCAAGCCGTAGAAGATGTCGTGGCATACATTTCGACCTTGCCCGTAACCAAGCCTGCGGCAACCGTTAATGGCGATGCCGCCAAGGGCAAAACCGCGTACACCATTTGCATGGCTTGCCACGGTCCGAATGGAGAAGGTAATGCAGCCTTAAATTCACCGCGCCTCGCAAATCAGCAAGATTGGTATATGGTGCGACAGATCAAAAACTATAAGGCCGGCCTGCGTGGTACCCACGCCGATGATACATTCGGTGTACAAATGCGCCCCATGGCCATGACGCTGGCAACGGACGACGCCATTAACGATATCGCGGCATACATCAATACATTGGAATAACAGCACTACCGGCATTATCCGTACCGCCGGCAGCCAGGAGGACATTGCATGTCGACCCTCAAGTTAGACCACAAGGTGAAGGCACCCATCGAGCTTGTCTGGTCGGTTATTGCGGATCCAGTCGTATACGCGCGTGCCGCACCTAAGCTGAGTTCGGTAGAAGTGCTGGAAGGGGAAGGGGTCGGCATGCGCCGTCTGTGCCGTGAGGACGAAGACCGTTCCTGGATCGAACACTGCGTAGCCTGGGATGAACCGCGCAAACTGACCATGACGGTTGAGAGCGAAGACTTCCCTTATCCCTTTTCGCAAATGCATTACTCCTGGAAGCTGCGCAAACTGCCTGACGATGCCGTGCTCATTAGCATGGAATATGTCTACAAACCTCGATTCGGACCGGTTGGCAGATTCCTTGAACGCTGGTCATTGCGTCGCAAACTCAAGCGGTACTGCGAATTGCTCATGCACAACTGGGATGAGGAGATCGGCCGGCGCGAAGCACAATATCGGGTCACGGTCGATACGATTCTCGGTGAAAAGGGATACAACGTTATCAGTATTGAACCCTCAACCACTATTGGTGAAACCGTTGCCATTCTTGCTGAGAAACACATTGGCGCAGTTCTCGTGATGGAAGAAGACGAACTGGTTGGGCTCGTGTCGGAACGTGACGTGGTGCGTGTGCTGGCACAAAGCGGCGACGCAGCCCTGCACTGGCCTGCATCCAAAATCATGACCCGCGAGTTACACGTTTGCTCACCGCAGAGCGATCTGGACTTCCTTATGCAAGTGATGAGTCAGCGCAATATACGGCACTTGCCGGTACTGGATGACCACAAAGTTGTCGGCATGGTCAGTATGCGGGATGTCGTGTCAGCGCGCATTCACAAACTGGAAATCGAAACGGAAAGTATGCGAATTTATATCGCCGGTCGACAATGGCGCTGGGAACACCGTCACCAGCCCGTCGGTGGTTGAGCCACTTTAAAATACCTACTTGAACGTATAAGTGTGGTATTCCAGACCTTCTCCGGCATCTGTGGCAAGCTCCGACAGCGGAATTACCGGGAAATGATTGAATAAAACAAGTAAAACAAACAGGAACCCCGCGAACCACCCCGCCGTAATAACGCCTTCGGCTAATGTCGAAAATATGAGGTGATCATCGGAAATTGCCGGCATGATATTCAGGTACCGGTTAATCCAAATACCTACAAGCATAACCAGGGTTAGTACCTCCATGGTCCACTGCGTTTGCTTGATCTTCTGAAAGATCAGGAAAACGATAGGAATCCCCACTACGAAAAGCATCATTATCCAGAATAACGGCGCGTAGTGTCCGTACATCTGTTTCCAGATCGGTGCATATTCGTGCGGCAGGTTACCGAACCAGGTTACGAAAAATTGCGCCCAGTGCAGGTACAACCATAACAGCGCAAAGGCGGTGAGCAGCACACCCATGTTTTGCACTTGCCGGACACCAAAAAATTCCTTGATCGATATGAACTGCGAAAGGATGTTGTGCAACAAGATCAATGATGCGGCGCCGGCAAACAGATTACCCATAATGAAGTACAAGGGGTAAATCGTGCTGTGGTAGTGCGGATACAACATCATGCCAAAATCCCAGGCAATAAACGTGTTCGGCAGGAAGAACACAATGCAGATAATAATTGACATATCGTATAGCTTGTGTGGCATCTGCGACATGTCACGTTTCGCTTTCATGGCGAGAAGTTTGCGGTACATTGCGCGGCGCCAGACTGGCCCAGATTCGGCATCCGAAGCATGGACGTCGGGTAACAACGCATTGATGAAATACCAGAAACTCACTGCGTAGAAAATCAGTTGCGCAATGACATTCCGGTACAGCAACAGTTGTTCATTCAGCCAGGGGCTATGGTGCTCACCAGATGAATTATCGAGCCAGTAAAAAATCTCGTGCCGACCATAAAAGTAGATAAACAAGAACGCAACGATCGCAAAAGGAAAAAAGGCGATGGTCGTTAGTTCAGCCAGCCGGAAAAACGGCTTCGACCACTTCGCCTTCACAATGCGCATGATTGCCGCAAATACCACGCCGAACTGGGTAACGCCTAACAGAAATACGAAGTTAACCGAAAACAAGCCCCAAGCATGTGGTCCTGGATTTTTCAACAACACATAAAAATACGTCGCCATGCCAGCGAACGTAA
>JAZFYH010000072.1:0-12884 GCA_036443475.1 Gammaproteobacteria bacterium
AAACTGCTGGAACTTCAGTTTGATTAAGCGTTTAAAAGACCATTCGGAGTGAGTAACGGTTTCCAGGCGAGGGGAGAATTATGCAGAGCGAAACCATTAATCCGGTCGCGGCACCACGTATAGTTTCGGTAGACATACTCCGCGGGCTTGTCATGGTCCTCATGGCCCTGGACCACGTGCGGGATTTCTGGGGCCCAACCGCTTACGACCCACTTGATCTGTCGCAAACCAGCCCGGAGCTGTATGTCACACGCTGGATTACACATTTCTGTGCGCCGGTATTTGTTTTTCTTGCTGGGACCAGCGCGTTTCTCTATCGACGCAACACGGGTATCAGTATGCAGGAACTTTCCCGGTTCCTTTTCACTCGCGGTTTGTGGCTGGTGTTCATTGAGCTGACCTTGGTTACGTTCAGCTGGCAGTTTGGTTTCAACTTCGTCATTTTGCAGGTGATCTGGGCGATTGGCTGGTCGATGGTCTTTCTTGCGGCGTTTGTGTTTCTGCCGGTTCCAGTCATTGCGGCCATCGGTTTGCTCATGATAGGTGGCCACAATTTACTCGACGGCATTGTGCCAGCGGATTTCGGTGACAACGCCATATACTGGTCAATGGCGCACGTCGGCTTCAATTATTATCCCAATGCCATTGGTTCGCTTGACGTGTTCGTCGGTTACCCATTGGTTCCCTGGATAGGCGTGATGGCCGCGGGCTACGCCTTCGGTCAGATCCTGCAGCTGGAAAGCGGCCGGCGCGATCGAGTTCTCCTGCTCAGCGGTCTCGGCATGGTCCTCGCATTTTTCCTGCTGCGTTATCTGAACGTTTACGGTGACCTGGAACCCTGGAGTACGCAGGAACGCGGCGGGTTATGGACATTTCTGAGTTTCTTGGACGTCGAAAAATATCCGCCGTCACTCATGTTTTTGTTGATCACCCTGGGGCCGGCGCTGGCTATCATGCCGTTGCTTGAAAACTGGCGTGGCTGGTGGGCCGACGCGGTAAAAGTTTTCGGCCGGGTGCCGTTCTTTTATTACGTGGTTCACCTGCCGTTCATCAATGCAACCGGTTCCTTGTACGCGATAATTGTTTATGGATCGACAGGCTGGTGGTTGCAGGGACCGGATGCTTACCCCGCGGATTACGAGCAAAATCTGTTGCTGGTTTACGTAGTGTGGATTGCGACCATTGCAATACTGTATTTGCCCTGCAAGTGGTATGCGCGTTACAAGCGTGAAAACAAGAAGTGGTGGCTAAGTTACCTGTAGCCCATTCAGTTGAGGAGTTTCTTGATCACGCGATTACGGCCAGCGTCTTTGGCTTCATAAACTGCCTTGTCTGCAGCACTGATCAGCGCTTCCATACTTGTCTCCTGATCGCTCGGATTTGTCGTGACACCAATGCTGGCAGTTATCGGTATGCCATCCGGCATCAATTGCTCAGCTTGCTGTCGTATTAGCTCGGCTTTCATCATTGCACCTTCGATATCACAGTGCGGCAGTAATAACAGGAATTCTTCGCCACCATAACGGGCCGCAAAATCTTCTCCCCGGCAGTTTTTCTTGAGCATTTCACCAAAGTGTTCGAGCACAATGTCACCGACAAGATGACCACGAGTGTCATTGATCTGTTTGAAATGATCCAGATCGATCAATATTAGACTCAGCGCGAAGTGATGCCGACTTGCTTCGGTGAAATATTTGTGGGCAAATTCGCTCAGGGAGTTTCTGTTATACAAACCTGTCAACGGGTCTACCATGGCGAGTTCGTACAAATGCTTCTGTTGCTGCTTAACTTGATCAAACAGTTGCTTGTTGGTTATTAAGTTTGTAACACGTGCTATTACTTCCTCCTTCATAACCGGTTTGGAAATAAAATCGTTGATACCGAGGCGAAATAGCTGCGTGCGCCGCGCCGTGTCGTCAAGACCGGATATGGCGAGAATCGGGACGCGTGCTTTTTCACCACCCATTTCGCGGACGCGCGTGACGAGTCCGACTCCGCTCATTTTCCCTTCCACCATTATGTCGCTAATAATCAGGTCGTAGTTTACGGACTGTAAAGTCTCAAATGCTTCGTCGGCGCTCTTGAAATGGTTCACTTCAAGTTTCATGTTGGTAAGAATCTCTACCATGACGTGCGCAACAACCGAACTGTCCTCCACGTAAAGCACGCGGCCACTTATTTCCTGGCTCAGTTCCGCAACGAATTGCTTGACGCGTACCAGGAGTGAATCTGGATCGGTCTTGGTATGAATTTCGGTGACACCCGCTTCGAATGCCTTGTGACGGACTACTTCGTCTTCCGTAGAGGTAAGCAGAACAACAGGAATGCTATTGTGCTGTGGTTGCACGCGCATGCGACGGGTGAACTCTACGCCGTCCATGCCCTTGTCAGGTAAACTTAATGTCACGCAAACCAGGTCTACCCTGCGGTCACGCAACATCTCCAGGCCTTCTTCACCAGACGTGACCGAAATGGGTTCGTGCCCGAGCCGAAGGACCATACGGTCCCATACCGTGCGGAACACCTTGGATTGGTCAATGACGAGAACATTCATGTGACAAGCCCCGGGTGCGTTGCTATGCACCTCGGAGCACTATACCGGAAAAGAAAAGCGAGGCCAGACGGCTTCGCTGCATGGTCACTTGTCGGCGGCTTGTAATGAAGCATCCCGGATGGCCCGGAATTCGTTGCCTGCATACCAATTGGGGAAATCGGTGTCCGTAGCAAGCTGTTCACCGATCATGTAGTAAAGTCGCAGATCCTTAACCGCGCCGGTAAGGTCCCAGGTATCGAGCACTTCATCGGCGGGTTTGTGGTAGCGCTCCATGACGAACGCTTCTGACAAAGTTTTAGCCTGTTGCGCATGTTCACCGATGTAACCGCTGCCCCCTTCCGCATAAAGTGCTGGTACGCCGTGCTTGGCGAAATTGAAGTGATCCGAACGATAAAATCCACCGCGTTCTGGATGTTCCTCGGGCTTGACCGTGCGACCCTGTTGCGCTGCCGCGTCGGCCAGATATTCCTCGAGTTCGGAATTGCCATAACCAACTACGACGATGTCATTTACTTCGCCGTAAACGTCCATGGAATCAATGTTGATGACAGCCACGGTTTGCGACAATGGAAAAATCGGATTTTCGGCATAATGCTTCGAACCGAGCAGGCCGGATTCTTCTGCAGTCACCGCCATGAAAACAACTGAACGTGGTGGCGCGGTTTCACGTGATGCGAATGCCTTGGCAATTTCAATAATCCCGGAGACGCCAGTCGCGTTGTCGACTGCACCATTGTAAATGCCGTCACCTTCTATGTTGTCGTCTTTCCCAATGTGGTCCCAATGCGCGACGTAAATGATGTACTCATTCGGACGTTCGCTACCTTCAAGGTAACCCAGTACGTTACGTGATATTGATTCACGCACATTGTTACGAATCTTCATGGAAGCGTTCAGTCCCAAACTGACTGGTTTAAAATCGCCGGTCAGGGCGGCGGCTTTCATTTCATCAAGATCCATACCGGCTGTGTTAAACAGCATTTCCGCAACCTCGCGTGTCACCCAACCTTCAATCGAAACGCGGGAAAAGTTCCGGTCGTCCGGCACTAAATCAAATTGCGGGCCTGACCAGCTGCCTGACACCACACCCCACGGATAGGAGGCCGGTTCGGTTTCATGAATCACAATGGCACCGGCCGCACCCTGTCGTGCGGCCTCTTCGTACTTGTATGTCCAGCGGCCGTAATAGGTCATGGCGTTGCCATTGAACAATTCTGGATCCTGGGTTGCGTATCCGGGATCGTTAACGAGCATGACCACGGTCTTGCCTTTCACATCCACACCATCGTAGTCATTCCAGTTATATTCCGGCGCGACAACACCGTAACCGACAAAGACCATTTCGCTGTTGTCGATCGCAACTTCGTCGGTAACGCGCTTGGTCCAGGCCATGACCTCGGAGCCATAAGCAAACGTCATGTTCTTGTCGTGACCGATAACGGTCAAGGCGGTATCCGGATCGGCGGTGATTTCCACCAGCGGTACACCCTGGAAATAACTGTCGCCGTTGCCGGGTGCCAGGCCAATCTGGCGAAACTCGTTCGCAATAAAGGCAACGGTCTTTTCTTCGCCCGGTGAACTGGGGGAACGGCCTTCAAATTCGTCTGAAGCCAGTACCTCGATTCGGCGCAACAAATCATCGGCGTTAATAGTGTCGATCGCCGCGGTTTTACTGCTTGCCGTTTCTGGCACTTCGGTCTGTTGGGAGCATCCGGTCAAGACCATACTCAATGCCAGTGCCAGGTAAGCGCAAATCTTCATGATTGTCTCCTTGGAAAATTCGATAACCCCAGGGCCTTAAAACTGTGAACCATGTCGAAGGCAGGGCCGGCAAAGGTGGAAATACTAGCATTCCCAAAAAGGCGCTGCTGGTGTGCGCTGCACGAGAGAGCATTCAGGAATTAGCGATCAGGCCCATGAAACCAGCAGCCAGCATAGATGCCTTGGAGCTTGCACCACTCAGTCTTTCATCGCTCGGCGCGAGCGGCGATTTTACGCTGGACCTTTGAACCGGCCATGGCTGGCGGTCAGGCCATACTACACTGTGTGCAGCAGCAGCTGAATTTCGACCTCGATTGAAGTTTATTGACGTGCGCTTGTCGCGGCTTCTGCGTAGCTGTGCGTATCCGGGCGCATAATTGCGTCACGCAATTCGAACAATGGCGCATTCTTATGAAGTGAAACCTTGTCACGTTTTATCTCGAGGCCAAGTTGTCTGTAGAGCGGTCGTAGATTCGGAAAGGATCGCGAATACACTTGCTTATTGTAAAGTGAAGAAAAAATAGTCGTTTCGGTAAGCGTATCCAGCTTTTCCATGATTTCTTTTCCAGACCAGGAGCGGTTCGAATCCAGACAACAATGCTTCAAACGTGCCATAGCAACATCGAGTGAAAGTTCGCCGTTTGATTGGTGACGAAGTTGCACATCAGCTATGAGCGCCATAGCCGCACCACTCCAGTAAACACGCATGTAATTGTTGTCGGGACCCATGCGGCGGGTTGCTTCCGCCAACGTAACACGACGTGTACCGCGTGTGCCGCGACCGAATCCTTCGTGCAACTTCTGCCAGGCTTCAACCGGTGTAAGCATACCGGCGCGGGCGCGCAAAACGTTCTGATAATAACTGGCGAACCCCTCAGACAACCATGCATCGTTCCGTCTTACGTACGGCAGCGACATATGGCTAAGTTCGTGCACAGCAACCCAGTCCTCGTCAAAGTCTTTCTTACTTGCCAGCAGGTTCATAAGAAAATGCGCTGCGGTACCACCCCCGCGAACCACGCGGGCAAAAGGTGACGCATCATTTCCGCGATCGACGGGTATAATCAAAATTTGCGGACTGGGCAGGGGAAATTCACCATACATAAGTGTGACCGCATGCGCAGCCGATTTGATCCATTCGCGCGCTTGACTTCGTTGTTCAGCAGAAAGTCCGTCCAGCATGGTAAGGCGCAAGGTCGAGCCGGCGACATCAAGAGTCTCCGTGTGCATTGTTCCGACCACTATCGAACCTGGCCAGTAATAAGG
Source organism: Gammaproteobacteria bacterium (assembly GCA_036443475.1). GTDB lineage: Bacteria > Pseudomonadota > Gammaproteobacteria > Natronospirales > JAZFYH01 > JAZFYH01. Next base: position 5,582 of record JAZFYH010000072.1, read on the forward strand.
TGTTCTGCCCATCAAGAATGCTGGCAGCCCATCCGGGGATACAGTTTTTTGCCAAGGTCCGGAAACCTGTGCACCGGCAGGAAGGTGAAAGCGCAGGAGCACATCGGTGGCCTGGTCCATTTTTGTGGGGCGCCACAACCAGTAGTCCAGTGCAAGCATCACACTGTCACCCTTAAAACCGATATTTAACCTGAGTGCGTCGTTGATATGGTCCGTTTTGACCCCGTACCGAACACAACGGTCGTCCGGGACGTGGGGAATGTTGACGCGCCGCCGCCGCGGAGTAAGACGCCGAGTACTCCCGTTCATCTTGACGGTCATGTAATCCAGGCGGTCAAGCGCTGCGGATGAACCAACAACCAGGAATTCCGGTACGGCTTTGTCAAAGCAGGCTTCCACGTCCAATCGTGAAAAATCGTCCGCAACGTGAATATCGTAGCGATGCAGTTGCTCCGGCAGCCCTTCGGCTGCACCAAGGCAACCAGCCCAGCACAACAGGGCAACAAGGCTGTAAGGGATCCGGTGCATGATTTTCTCCTGAACTGGAGTGTTCGACCGGTTATTCGCTGGCGGGTTCCAACCCGGCTGGCCTTTGGTATTCCTGCAAACCGACGACGATGGCGCCGGGTCCGGCATGTGCACCCAGCGCAGTGCGGCCGTCCATGAGCCAGGAACCTTCAAGATTGGGTTTGGATTCGCGCAGTAGTTCCAATACCCGTTCACCCGCCTCTCGGCAGTTGCAATGGCCGACGATCAGGCGATAGGTCAGGGCCGTATCGGCAACGACTGCAAGGAACCGGCCAAGATGCCTTTCCACGGTGCCTGAAATACCAGTAAGAACGGCATTCAACGTGAACGCAAGGTTCGTGTCGGTATCTCCATCCGGAACAGGAAATACGTTTATTTTGTTCAGGTACTCCTGGCTGGACATTACCCTGAAAATTCCTGCCTGCAGCGCACGCCGGAAACGTACGCCATCCAGGTAACCAACTGCGGCAAGTTCAATTGTGGCAAGTTCAATTGTGGTGGCGACAGAATTCATTTACGCCCGGCCTAGTCAATTGCGTGACAAGAAAAACTCTTGGCCACGAAACTCAAGAATTACACCTTCTGGTGTAATTTGCCGTACTGTTGCGCCGCTGGACAGTGTTGTGCCTTCCTGGTAGCGCTTAAGGTTGATTAATACAAAACGCTCTGAACGCTCGGTCGAAAAAGCATGGGCATCCACGTGCAGCGGACCCAGTTCTTGCCTCAGGTTGGCGGGTAGCTCGGAAAACATCGGTGCAACGGGGAAGGTGGATGCTACGTAATTCGGTGTATTCGGCAGGGTCGGAGAAGACGTCGTGGGGGTCACGCTGCGGCGTGCCGCGGCACTGGCTTCGCCAGCTAGTGAACGCACATCCGGTTGCGAAGCAGGCGGGGATTCGCGAACCTCCGGCTGTCGTAGGGTTGTCGCCGCCGACCTGGGTTGTTCGTCGGTGTTATTGCGGGACAGTAAAGCGATCACCGCAATCAGATTTGCCAGCAGAAAAAACAGCAACAGCAGTTGCCCGTGCCAGCGTAAGCTCCGTTTTTTTGCCTCAGTCGGCGCAGCATTGAGTTTTGCCGTGACGCTTGACTCACGCTCTCGCGCAGATTTCTTTAGCGCATCAAGGATAAATGACATGATCTAATTCTGTATGACCAAAGTTGGCGTGTCATCTCTGGGCAGCAACGCATCAAGTGTCAGCAATGTCTGTTCTCCTGCGATGCCGTCAACAATCAGCCGATTTTCTGTCTGGAAGCGCCGCACGCGTTGCGCAAGGTTGCTGTCGTATATATCTGAAACCGAAGTTGTCGTTTCGCCCTCCTGTAAATGAATCAATTGTTGTCGTAACCACCGGACGCCTTCTCCTTGGGATCCGTAGGAAAGGGCGCCTTCGATGTTCACGACCGGCATCCAGAGTATAAGAAATTCTCCGTACCAAAGCGGATCGATTATGCTGAGTGATGCCTCGATTTCGCTTTCACCAAATTTCAACGTTGCGGATTGCGTATCAAGTGTGGCTACAAGTGCGTGATGCGTTGTGCCTTGTGAATCTGTTAGGGTAATGATCGCTGGGCGGTTTACTTGCCGGAGATTGTTCCACGTGCCGCGCTGATAAACGCAGCGCAAGCCTACATCAATTGCCTGCACGCAGGCTGGTGTGTCGGATTTTTCGTAAACGCGATTCCAAATGTTGAACAGTGTTGCAAAAGCCGCGTCTGTGGATGAGTCAAAATCTGACAAGTTCAATTCGCCGGGCGGTTCTGGTTGCGATACAGCTACCATCGTAACTGGTTGTGGGTCGGTTACACGTGCAACAGGTGTTTCAGTCCCGGATAATGGATTTCTGGAGAGTGTCCAGATCAGTGCGACGATAACACCGAAGCCTGCGAACCATGCGGCAATTTTCCAACCTATGGATTGACGTTTTTCGTCGGGACCGAGAACTTCCTTCGCCGCACGGCGCACGATTTCTGGTTGAACCTGCCGCTGCTCGGTTGAGTAGGCGCCAAGCAACGCGCGATCACAAATGACGTTTACCAGTCTCGGTACGCCATGTGTAAGTCGAAACACGGTTTTTGTTGCGGCGGGTGTAAATATGTCACCTCCTGCTCCGGCTATTCGCAGGCGATGTCGTATGTAGTCGGAAATTTCTGTCGGGTTAAGTGGCTCAAGGTGATATCGGGCTGTTATTCGTTGTGCCAGTTGCCGCAGATCAATACGCGACAAGGTATCGCGCAATTCCGGTTGACCGATAAGAATAATCTGCAGCAGTTTTTGCTTCGGTGTTTCAAGATTAGTTAGCAATCTAATTTGTTCCAGCAGTTCGGTCGAGAGGTTTTGGGCTTCATCAATGATAAGCGCTGTGCGTCGACCGTTGGCGTGCGCACGCAGCAAATGCTGATTCAGGGAATCGATCATATCCTTCATGCTGGCGCCATTAGCATGGTCAATACCAAGTTCCTGGCAAATGGTGCGCATGAATTCCTGGATGGTAAGTCCGGGGTTCAGGATCAGAGCTACATCAACATCGGTGGGCAGCTGTTCCAGCAGACTGCGGGTTAGGGTGGTTTTGCCAGTACCGACTTCCCCAGTCAGTTGGATGAATCCACCGGATTCGGTGATGCCAAATAGAAGGTGTGCCAGCGCTTCCGCATGACGCGCGCTAAGGAACAGGAAACGCGGATCAGGCGTTATCGAGAACGGGTTCTCACTCAGTCCGAAATAACCTGCGTACATGTGATCCAGGCGAAAGTCGTGTGCACGGGCCAGTAATCATGCCGCAGACGTCGACAAACTGCACCCCTGCGGTCAGAGTAGTTTACCCCGGCGTAATGCGCCTTTTCCGAAGCGCTCGCGAATGTCATCAATGACCTTGTCGAGCTCTCTTTCGGCCGGTGCGCCAAACAGGTCAGCCTGTGCCGCTTCCCGGAAGTTTGACGTCCCCATTCCCAGCAATCGCAGGCTGGCGCCACGGTTCTGCTCCAACCAGCGGTCGAGCAGTTTCAGACCGATGCCGTAAAGCGCCCGGGTGTCACTGGTTGGCGGCTCGAAACTCCTGCTGCGGGTGGCGGTTGTAAAATCGGGCGTGCGAAGTTTCAAGGTCACTGTCCTGGCCAACAGTTGATGCTGTCGTAACCGTGTGGCGACTGATTCACACATTTTCAGTAGTTCGGTGGCCAGCTGGTCCCGGTTAGAAATGTCTGTTGCAAAGGTTTCTTCGCTGCTAACACTCTTGTCTTCCTTTGTGGGCTCGACTGGACGGTTGTCTTCACCTTTTGCAAGTCGTTGATACTTGTTCGTGAAACGGCCAAGTATGGGCCGCAGCAAGTCGGGTTCGGCATTGCGCAGTTCATTGACAGTCCTGATACCAATTCTGTTCAAGCGTGAATTTGTCTTGCGGCCAATTCCAAATAACACATCAACCGGCAGTGGCCCCAGGAAGCGGACGACGTCTTCGTGCTTGATTTGCAAAAGACCGTCAGGTTTGCAACGCGCTGAACAGATTTTTGCAGTAAGCTTGTTAGGGCCGATTCCAACTGACACGGTTAACGCAGTTTCGGCGAAGACTTGTTTTTTAAGCTTCACAGCAAGATCATGCGCGTTACCGTACAAACCGATACTGGCGGAAACATCAAGAAATGCCTCATCCAGGGAAAGCCCTTCGATCAGTGGCGTGTATTCTTCGAAAATCCTGAAAATGTTTTTGGAAATGGCGCGGTAATGAGTTATGCGAGGTCTTATAAAGATTGCCGTAGGACAGCGTTCGCGCGCCGTACTTGAAGGCATCGCTGAGTGAACACCAAATTTTCTCACCTCGTAACTTGCCGCCGCGACAACACTACGATTGCCAGCGCCGCCGACAATTACCGGTTTGCCACGTAATTCGGGATTATCACGCTGCTCAATGGACGCAAAAAATGCGTCCATATCAGCGTGCAGTATTTGTCGATGTTCTGCGGTCAAGAACAGTCGGGTTGCAACTAATAACTGGAACTAACTTCTACGTACGCAAATTCGTCCAGTATCAATCGGACACTTTTCGAAACAGCTTCCTCAGAATACGCGTCCTGGTAGACACTCTTGTTTTGCCAGCCTCGCCACACAAGTTCTCCGGAGGCACGATCAATAATATCAATAATCAGACTGCCTTCTTCGTAACCCCGATAGGTACCAAAACCAGTGCCCACATGAACAGAGGTTCCATGATGGTAACGACCGGTAGAAACACCAAATCCGAAACGCGGGCCTCGGTTGTAGTATTGCTCCTGACTGGATACATGGTAGGTGACATGGAAATCAGCGCTTTCGACGTCGACATGTTCGTAACCAAATTCGATCAGCGTAGCAATAACGGCACGTCGCGTTCGCTTGCTAAGCAGCTCACTGTCCAGAATTGGGCTGTCCACTTTTTTTGCCGGTTCCGGGTCGTCAATCCAGGCGAAGCTGCGCAGTTCTGACAAATTTGCTTGAGAATCCTGCTCCACGTAAATACGTGGTGCGCATCCGACGAGGAAAATCGTCAACAGGGAAATCGCAATTTTCATTTTCGTGCGCATGGCTGCCTCCTGCCGGGACCTGGAGCTACAAGAAGTTTATCACACCACTCCTCGGGCAAATGTGTCCGCCGACGCGGTTCTTTCCCCCCACCTGTCTTGCTGAATAAGTAAAAAAAGAAGTATCGTCGCTGCTAGGGGAATGCAAGGAGACCACCAGGTGAAAGTCGGACCCAATGTGCTGACTGTCTACGCTGGCGTATTGTTTGCCAGCGGTATAGCCCTATTGGGCTGGATGACCGTGCAATCCGGATTCGGTGATTTCCCGTTTCTTGCAATGGCCGGGTACATCGTTTTTACCGTATTCATCATTTCCAGTGGATTTGCCGGACCCTACATTGGACATACTTCTCTTGATCGCTTGGCACAGATTGCCGCGGTGCTCATTTTTGGCACGTTGGTAGCGGGCTGGATCAATGCAATTGCTGCTTTCATCTGGCCCTTCATTGATAGAGAACACAGTAAGGGCAACATGAGTCGGAAGTTGATGCGCGCGATGCACGGCTGCGGCATGTTCACGATAATGATTTTGATATCAGGCACCCTTTACGAAAAGCTTGGTGGGCAGGTGCCCTTACAAGTTTTATCCACTGGAAATATTCTGGCCATTGTGGTCATGGTCCTGGTCATGCAGGCGACCAACGAATTGATGATGCTCGTGTTCGCATGGCTGGACGAGCAGGACTTCATGAAATCGCTGTCCTTGTTCGCCTCGTTGGTGGAGATAGCTGGCGCAACGCTTGGTGTTTTTACCGCGATCATCTTCAATGTCATGGAACCTCCGGTATATTGGTTGTATCTGGTAGTGCTCGTTGTCATTGTGCTGGTTGTCAAACGTTATGCAGAAAACCATTGGTCTTTGGCTGAACGTGTCGACGAATTGGTATCAATCAATCGAATCGGGCGCGCGGTTAGTTCATCGCTGATTCTGGATGATCTTGTCGAATTGATTTACCAGGAAAGTCGTAAACTGTTCCGGTTTTCAGCTTTCTACTTGGTGCTTTATAACGAAAATAAACAGGAACTGGATTTTCGCCTGCATCACAATGAGCAGGGAAGGCAGCCAAGAAAGTTCAAGCCCTTGGGCGAGGGGGCTATCTCCTGGGTTGTCCAGAAAAATCAGTCTGTTTTAATAAAGGACTGGGAAAAATCAGATCACGAAGCAAGGCACCGCGCAGTTATCGTGGGTGAGCCACCGGCCTCGATGATTGGCGTACCGGTAACTTTCGGTAATCGAATACTGGGCGTCATTAGTATCCAGAATTTTGTTCCCAATACTTTTGATGAAGATCACTTGAAAATGATGCAAACGTTTGCCGATCAAGTTGCTGTTGCAATTGCAAATGCACGGTTGTTTGGAGAGGTCGAAGAATATCGAATGCAACTTGAACAGCGTGTTGATGAGCGAACCAGTGAATTGAGTTCGCAAAAAGAAGAACTGTTCCAGTTAAGTCAGTCGTTGAGATTCACAAATCGCCAGAAAGAGGAATTACTGGAAGAATTGCAACGCAAGACAGAGGAGCTTGACAAACAGACCAAGGAAGACAGCCTCACCAAGCTGTTCAATCGTCGCTACATGGAATCACGATTAGAAAACGAGCTGCAGCGCGCTGAACGCTATAAACGACCGATTACCGTTGCCATACTGGATATTGATGATTTCAAGCTGATCAATGATAATTTTTCACACATGCTTGCCGACGAAGTGCTGCGCAGGCTGGCGGATCTTTTGCGCCAGCAATGTCGTGCCATCGATGTCATTGCCCGACTCGGCGGTGACGAATTCGTATTGTGTTTTCCGGAAACCGATCTGGAAAACGCTCGGATAATTTGCGAGAAAGTACGCAAAGCTATTGAAGGTTACACGTGGCGCGATCTTGACGCGAAGTTGTTCGTTACAGTTAGCATTGGAGTTGCTGCTGCTGCGCCGCATTATCACCAGGATAAAACGATGATGGCGGCCGACGCGAAAATGTATGAAGCTAAACGAGCGGGTCGTAATCAGGTTATGCCATGAACAATCAGGACCTATTTGCTACGTAGCCACGCGTCGAGGGTAAATCGATCGGTTCCAATCGGTATCGACAATAGGAACAGTATGAGTGCCAACCGCGTAAAGGTATGGCCGTCGATATCAAACAATGGTTCCTGTAACGCATGGCCGTAGGTAGTGATAATTAGCAATACACCGAGTACAACAAGTACATCACGAACCCGCCAA
>JAZFYH010000073.1:0-4141 GCA_036443475.1 Gammaproteobacteria bacterium
CTGGTTAGCGAAACAGACATTATTCACACCATGCGCCTGATATGGGAACACCTGAAAATCACTGTCGAGGCATCATCGGCAGTCGCATTGGCACCACTATTAGATCGCAGTCTGCCCGTTTCCGGTAAGGTTGGTGTTATTTTAACCGGTGGAAACGTCGATCTTGATGACTTACCGTGGCGCTGAAAGTCGATACACGAAAATACATGACAGATGGAGAGGTTGATAATGAAAAGGATGCTTAAACTGGGTTTTCTTCTGCTCGGATTACTCAGTCAGACCGTTCTGGCTCAAAACGAGGAAGTGGATTTGCGTGACTTGATGACGGCACGCGAATTCCAGGAGTCCGGACTGCATAAACTGGACATAGGCGAACTGAATGCTTTGAACCAGTGGCTGGGAACCGTATTGGAAGATGGTAACCTGGCCACGCATGTCCCTGCAGGGGAATCCGCAGCCGGTTCGTTGGTTGCCCTAGCACCACCGTCCGATGGTGCTACTACATCACGAATTACTCGCCCAGAGGCGGATGAGTTTGGCCGTGATCGTATGCGCGGCGATTGGAAGAAAAAAAATGACAGCCAAGTACTGCAAGCGCACATCAAAGGTGATTTCACGGGTTGGAAGGGCGGCACTCAGTTCGAACTTGACAATGGCCAGATTTGGGAACAGGCAGAAAGCGGTGAATATTATTATCCGTTGAAAAACCCGGAAGTCATAATCAGTAAATCTGGTGTGCTCGGTAATTACCGCATGCAGATTTTGGAAACCGGTCGCATTATCAACGTGCGACGAGTCAAATAGTCGTATCCCGTTATTGATTAACGCGTGAGCAACTTTGCCAGACGTTTTGGCCCTGGTTTTTTCGTCACCGCGGCATTCATTGGTCCCGGCACGGTAACGACGGCTAGCCTCGCTGGTGCAAATTACGGTTATGCACTTGCCTGGGTAATTCTTTTTGCCCTGTTCGCGACGCTCGTACTGCAACACATGGCGGTACGGATAGGTGTAGCAGGAAATTCCGGTCTTGCGGAAGAACTTGCAAAACTCAGTCGACGGCCACTCGTCCGTGTTGTTGTTTTCCTGGTAGTTATTTTGGCGATTGGCGTCGGAAACGCGGTTTACCAGGCAGGCAACCTTACCGGCGCAGCGATGGGTTTATCGAGTTTACTGGGTGCAAAACTGCGCGTTTGGGTGTTGATTGTTCTCGGTATCGCTTTTGTTTTGTTGTGGACCGGCACTTACCGCCGGATTGAACGAGTCCTGGTTTCACTGGTTGCTGTTATGGGCCTGACGTTCGGTACCAGTGCAATTCTGATCGGGCCGGATCTTAAGCAATTGGCGGCAGGATTTGTTCTGCCAAGTCTGCCACAAGGGTCCTTGTTGACTGTTATCGCCCTGATCGGGACGACGGTTGTTCCTTATAACCTTTTTCTACATGCCGACGTCGCGCGGAAAAAGTGGGGTATGGATCAAAATGCCGGTCTTGCTGCACGTGACACATTCATGGATCGAAATGTCTGGCTTGCGACGCGTGACGCGTTTCTGGCTATTACGATTGGTGGCGTAATTACCTTAGCGATCATGGTTTCTGCCTTGCCTATATATATAGCCGGAATGTCTTTGCAGGGTTTGAATGAAATCTCGCAACAGTTGGAACCGGTATTGGGTCGGGCCGCAGGCTGGTTTTTTGCACTGGGGCTGTTCGCCGCCGGGTTGACGAGTGCGATCACCGCGCCAATGGCATCGGCCTACGCGTTGGCTGGTCTTTTCGGTTGGGAAAAATCCTTGGTGCAGGGCCGTGCAAGACTAATTTGGATTACCGTTCTCGTCGCCGGCGGTCTGGGTGCACTGAGTGGCGGTAATCCGATTCAACTAATCGTGTTGGCGCAAGCGGCAAACGGCATTGGATTACCAATTATTGCCGTGTTGTTACTGTTGATTGTTAACAAACGACAATTACTAGGTGTGTACGCTAACGGCTGGATTGCAAACTTGCTGGGGGTTGTTGTGGTACTGATAACCGGGGCGCTGAGCGCTACCCAGCTGATCAGGTTGCTGATCTAAAAAACCAGTCAGGATAATAGTCAATAATTACAGTAGGTTAGAGATTTTCGTCGGCCATTTCCGGAGCCGAGTTGGCGCTGCCCGGATTCATCACTGTCACCGGCTGGCCATCCCGCAACCGTTCCGCGCCACGCACCACGACTAGGTCGCCGTCAGAAAGCGCGCCTTCAACTTCGATCAGCGTGTGATCACCCAGACCAGCGCGCACCGTAACCTGCACAGCGGTGCCGGTGTCACTGAGTTTGAATAGCGACGCGCCATTACGCCGGAATACCAAGGCGTCGCGCGGTACAGCAAGAACGGCACGCGGCGCAGCGGTGGGCACGGTAACACGAAGCGCTTCACCAATGGTCCATTCGCTGGCCGGAACATCGATGCGAATTTCCATCAAATGCGAGCGGGCGTCACCGAACGGTACAAGTGTTCGGACAGTGCCGCGACTTTTTTTACTGTCATTTTCAAGTCCCAATTGACTGCCTTCATACAAATGACCAACCGAACTGAATGGAGCGCGCGCAATGATTTCAAGGTTTTCTGGATCAACCAGCCGCGCCACCACATCCCCAATACTTACTCGTTCGCCGAGGTCACGCCGGCGTTCGGTCACAATACCGTCAAAAGGGGCGGTTACTACGGTGTGGGAAAGCTGGTCTTCAATTTGTCCTAGCTGTGCACGAGCGATCGAAAGGTCGCTGCGCGTGACGTCACGAGAAGACACAGTTTGTTCATAAAGACTGACTGCCGCATTATTCTGGGCGCTTAATTGTTCCAGCCTTCCAACTTCCCGATCCAGAAATTTCAGACGATCACGTTCTTTTTGTACAAGTGCGGCAGCCTCCTGGCGTTGAAATTTCAATATGACGTCATCAATGCGGGTGATTGGATCACCCTGCGCCAGGTGGGTACCAACGTCGGCAATCCACGTTACTCGTCCAGCAACTTCTGATGACAGCTCGGCGTCGTAACGACTGTAAACGGTTCCAGGCACCATTACCGTTGGTGCCAGTTCAGTGATACGCGCTGGAGCAACTTTGACCGGAGCGGGTGGGGGACCCTGCGGAGCCTGTTGGGCCATTACGGGGTTGGTTATTACAACCGCGATAGTCAAAAACAGGTCAGGGAACAGTCTGAATTTCTTGATCATGATTTTATTGTCAACTTCCCTTTTCACGCGCGGCTGGTTGTTCCTGCAAATGTCCTGCCCCGCCAACTGCGACGGGAACAAAACGATCTTCACCCAATCGCAACAGACTTGGCAGCAACAACAAGGTAAAAACAGTACTGACACTCATGCCGCCAACAATGACTGCTGCCATGCCACGGTAAAGTTCCGTGCCCGCACCAGGAATCAACACCAAAGGTAACATGCCAAACAGGCTGGTCATGGTGCTCATCAGTATGGGGCGCAGTCGTAGTCTTATTGCCTGTTCAACGGCAGACTGGCGGCCAGTTCCCTCTCGTTCCGCAGAACGGGTCTGGTGCACCAGTAAGATTGCGTTGTTTACGACCAATCCTAACGTGGTGATAAATCCAATCATGGTTAGCAGGTCCATAGCCTGGAAAGTAAACAGGTTGACCAGCCGCAAAGCGAGCACGCCACCAACGGTAGCCAGCGGCAAAGCAATAATTACCAATAGACTGTCCAGGAACGAACGGAACAATGCACTCATCAATAAGTAAAGAATAACCAGCGCCAGCATGAAACTGTATCCCATCTCGGCGAGTGCGATATTCAAACTGTCAGCCGTGCCACGATAGGCAACCATTCCTTCGGTAGGCAGTTTTTCGCGAATTGCCGGCTCGACGCCCTCACGTATGGCGGTTATGGCATCAGACATGGCAATTCCAGCGGGCGGTGTGACCCGCAAGGTAATGGTGCGACGACGGTCAACTCGACGCATTCGGTTGGGTCCGGCGGTACGATCAATCTTAAGCAAGTCGCCGACCAGCTGCACTTCGCCTGATGGGGTGGCAAGTGGGATAGCCGCCAGATCTTCGGGCGTCTCCCAGGCAGAGGCCCGCAACACGATGTCCATGCGGCGGTTTCCATCGAAGTAGTCCCCAACAAATAACC
>JAZFYH010000074.1:0-14881 GCA_036443475.1 Gammaproteobacteria bacterium
TCATGCTGCTTGCCGCCCTGCACCAGGGCGAGTCCCTGGGCTCGGCGCTGGATCTGTGTGTCTCGCTTCCCGAGACCGATCCGGCCGGCCTCATGGATGGTATCAGCGGCTGGTTCCGCGAGTGGACTTCGGAGGGGCTCTTCTGCGGCGCAAAGTTGAGAAAGGTGCCGGAAGTATAAATGACCAGTGGTCATTTAAACTGAAAATATCAACGTTTCAGCGTTCTAAATGCCTTACTCATGGGCTAAACTTTGTGGCCTATTTCGCTTGAATCCGCATGTAAAACGGTCGGGGAAGCCCAACGGTTCGGTAGAACATCCGGTTCTTTCAACTGCTTGACACTGTCAGCAGCGCAGCCACCAGAAAAGGCAACACGATATGGGCGACTTCATAAAGAAGCAGTACGAGTCTTCTCCCTTTTTTGGCGGAAATGCACCTTTCATGGAAGGTCTTTACGAGCAATACCTCGAAGATCCAAATTCCGTTGAACCACGATGGAAGGACTATTTTTCAAATTTGGCGGGCAATGGCGCGGTGGGTATCGAGATTCCCCGGGGCCCGGTCCAGGAAGAATTCGCGCAACGGGCCCGGGCCCGGCGTGTTGCCACCGCGACTGTCACCTCATCGGTTGCCGTTGAAAAGCAAGCACAGGTCATGCGCCTTATCGAATCCTATCGTGGGCGGGGCCACCTGCGTGCACAACTGGATCCTCTGCAATTGTCTGCCCAGCGTGATGCACCTGACCTCGACCCCGTGTTCTACGGATTAATTGAATCCGACATGGACGACTGTTTCAGTACTGTCTCCATTAGTGGTCCTGATCGCATGCCGTTGCGTGAAATTGTGCGCATGTTGAAGGAAACCTACTGCGGCACCATAGGCTACGAATTCATGCAGGTGACCGATGCTGCAGAATGGAACTGGCTAAAGGATCGCATTGAGTGCGTTCGTGGTCATGCCAAGCATGAACCTGCAGTGAGACAGGAAATACTGCAGGTGTTGACCGCTGCAGAGGGCCTGGAACGGTACCTGCATACCAAGTACGTCGGACAAAAACGGTTTTCTCTTGAGGGCGGAGAGAGTCTAATTCCATTGCTGCACGACATTGTTGACCAGGCGGGTGTGCAAAAGGTGGAAGAAGTCGTGGTTGGCATGGCACATCGCGGTCGCTTGAATGTATTGATTAACCTGCTTGGTAAATCACCCCAAGAGCTGTTCTCTGAATTCGAAGGCGTGTTCGACATCAAAGATTCGGATCGCTCTGGCGATGTGAAATACCACATGGGTTTTTCTTCGGATATTCGGACACCGGGTGGTGTGTTGCATCTTGTCCTCGCTTTTAATCCTTCCCACCTGGAAATTGTGAATCCTGTAGTGACAGGCTCTGTGCGCGCGCGCCAGGAACGCCGTAACGACAAGAAGGGAAATAAAGTATTGGCTATTCTGGTGCATGGCGATGCCTCGTTTGCAGGGCAGGGTGTGGTGATGGAAACGCTGCAACTTTCTCAAACGCGTGGTTTTTACACCGGTGGCACGATACACGTCGTTATCAACAACCAGGTCGGCTTCACGATCAGCAAACTGGAAGACGCTCGCTCAACACTGTATTGCACCGATATTGCCAAGATGCTGGAAGCACCGATATTCCATGTGAATACCGATGATCCGGATGCAGTGATTACTGTGGCCCGCATGGCGCTGGATTATCGTATGCAGTTCAACAAGGACGTGGTAATCGATCTGGTTTGTTACCGACGGCATGGTCATAACGAGGCAGATGAGCCGATGGCAACGCAACCCGTCATGTACAAGATCATTAAGAAACATCCGACTACACGCAAGATTTATGCAGACCGTTTGATTAACGAAAAAATTATTGACGCTGTGACTGCCAAGCGCGGGGTTGATGACTATCGCGATGGTCTCGACCGTGGTGAAACGGTAGCCCATAAAGCGTTAGGGATGATCGGCAACGAGTACACCATTGACTGGGGCAAATTCAATCGTGCCGATTGGGATGAATCGGTCGATACCTCAATCACTGCGCAACGAGTGAAGGAGCTGGGAAGGAAAATGACCACCATTCCAGAAGGTGTGCCACTGCATAACCGGGTGCAACGTGTTTATGACGACCGTCGCAAGATGCTGGCCGGAGACCTGCCGCTGGACTGGGGTTTTGCCGAGACGCTTGCGTACGCGAGCCTGGTCACGGAGGGTTACAAGGTGCGTCTGACAGGTCAGGACAGCGGGCGTGGCACCTTTTTTCACCGCCACGCCGTATTGCATAACCAGAACGATGCAAGCACCTTTATTCCATTGCAACACTTGGATACGAAGCAAGCGGATTTCGAGGTCATCGATTCGCTGTTGTCGGAAGAAGCCGTGCTCGGCTTTGAATATGGTTATTGCACTGCGGATCCGAATGTCCTGGTTATTTGGGAGGGGCAGTTCGGTGATTTTGCCAACGGCGCACAGGTGGTGATTGACCAATTCATCGCGTCGGGTGAATCGAAGTGGGGGCGCTTGTGCGGGCTGACGCTGTTTCTGCCGCACGGGTACGAGGGCCAGGGACCGGAACATTCCTCGGGGCGACTTGAACGCTACCTGCAACTTTGTGCCGAGCACAATCAACAGGTATGTGTGCCATCAACCTCTGCACAGATGTTTCACATGTTGCGCCGGCAAATGGTACGACCATTCCGCAAGCCGCTGATTGTCATGACGCCAAAAAGCCTGTTACGGCACAAATTATCGGCTTCCACGTTGCAGGAAATTACCGACGGCGGGTTTCAGACCATCATTCCGGAGGTGGATACAGATTCCATTAAGCCCGCAAAGGTGGAGCGCCTGGTTTTTTGCAGTGGCAAGGTATATTACGAGTTGCTTGAAGTGCGGCGGAAAGCCAAGCTGGACAATGCCGCTATTATCCGGATCGAACAGCTATACCCGTTCCCGCAGTTCGAATACATCAATACACTTTCCAAATACAGTTACGCGCGCGACATCATCTGGTGCCAGGAAGAACCGGAAAACCAGGGTGCCTGGTATCAAATCCATCACCGCTTGCAAGGTCCGTTGAAAACGAAACACATATTGAGTTATGCAGGACGTGATGCGTCTGCCTCAACGGCAGCGGGCAAGACCAAAATGCATGTGGCCGAACAGAACACATTAATTAAGCAGGCACTGGGAATATCCTGAAACCTGTTTCAACTTGCGGAGCAATCATGAGTATTGAAATTAAAGTTCCCCAGTTACCCGAATCGGTTGCCGATGCAATACTGGTTAACTGGCACAAACAGGAAGGTGACGCAGTAGAGCGAGACGAAAATCTGGTCGACATTGAAACCGACAAGGTTGTGCTCGAAGTGCCGGCGTCGGTTTCCGGCGTTTTGAAGAAGATCAGTATTAATGATGGCACTACCGTTACCAGTGGCGAGGTAATCGGCGTTCTTGAGGAAGGTGCGACAGCCGCGGTAGTGCCGGTAAGCGAAAAATCGGTTGCCGAGTTATCCGCGGTCGATCCCGTTGCGCAAGAAACGGATGTTGGCAGCGCCAAACCTTTGAGCCCTTCCGTGCGCCGACTGGTGGAAGAACATAACCTCAAGCCGTCCGTGATACCCGCAACCGGCAAGGACGGCCGCCTGATCAAGGCCGATGTACTTGCCTACTTGGACACGCGCAGCAAAGAATCACCAGCCACGACAGCCGAGCCGGCAAAACCGCGTCCTGCAGTAAGCGGCAGCCGTGAAGAGCGTCGCGTGCCCATGACGCGCATGCGCGTACGCATTGCCGAACGTCTAATCGAATCCCAGCAGAATGCCGCCTTGTTGACGTCGTTTAACGAGATTGATCTGACCGAGGTGGTTAACCTGCGCAAGCTGTACCGTGATAAGTTCGAAAAAGATTATGGCGTGAAACTCGGTTTCATGTCATTTTTTGTCAAAGCATCAGTGGAAGCCCTGAAACGGTTCCCGGTAACCAATGCCTCGGTTGAAGATACCGACATCATTTATCACGATTACTGGGATATCGGCGTTGCCATTTCCACGGAAAAAGGGCTGGTCGTGCCCGTGTTGCGGGATGTAGACCAGATGGCGTTCGCGGAAATTGAAGCGTCCATTGTCGATTTTGCCAACAAGGCCCGCAAGGGTGGTCTGGCAATAGAGGACATAACCGGCGGTACATTCACAATAACCAACGGTGGCGTGTTTGGGTCATTGATGTCAACGCCAATTATCAATCCACCACAAAGCGCAATTCTTGGCATGCACAAGATCCAGGAACGGCCCATGGTGGTTGACGGTGAAATCAAGATTTGCCCCATGATGTATATCGCCTTGACCTACGACCATCGGATCGTTGACGGTAAGGAAGCGATTTCCTTCCTGGTTGCCATTAAGGAAGTGCTCGAAGATCCAGCCAGGTTGTTGTTGCAAATCTGAACACTGTTGAGCCAGGAATAATCTCAAGAGGAATTATTAATGAGTAAATTGTTTGACGTTGTTGTTATTGGCGCGGGACCCGCGGGTTATGTTTGTGCGTTGCGCGCTGCGCAAAATGGCCTCAAGACTGCCTGTATAGACAAGTGGCGCAATTTTGATGGCACGCATGCGTTTGGTGGAACCTGCCTGAACGCTGGTTGCATTCCGTCCAAGGCGATGCTCGAGTCGTCCGAAATGTTTCACAAGGCGAAACATGAGTTGGGTGCGCATGGCGTGAAACTGGGCAAAGTGGAGCTCGATCTTGGGCAGATGCAAACGCGCAAGGCCGGTATCGTCAAACAGCTTACCGGTGGCATTGCCCAGTTGTTCAAGGCAAATGGCGTCACCGGCATAAAAGGAACCGGTCGTCTGCTTAAGAATGGCAAGATCGAAGTCACGGATTTCGATGACGAAAAGAAAAAGGAAATTCTGGAAGCCAAGCACGTTGTGCTGGCGGCCGGATCAACACCTATTGAACTCAAATCGATTCCGTATGATGGCAAAGACATCATTGATTCATGGGGCGCCCTGGAGCTTGATGCGGTACCCAAGCGCTTGGGTGTCATTGGTGCGGGCGTAATCGGCCTGGAACTGGGCAGCGTGTGGCAACGCTTGGGTTCTGAAGTCACCATGCTCGAAGCCTTGGACAAGTTCCTGTTCATGGTGGATCAGCAGGTTGCCAAGGACGCGCAACGGCAATTCAAGAAACAAGGACTGGATGTTCATCTTGGAGCCAAAGTGACGGCCGCTAAAAAAGGCAAGAATGGCATCAAGGTCAGTTACGAGGTCAAAAGCGGCAAGCAGGAAATAGAAGTCGACAAACTGATTGTTGCTGTTGGCCGACGGCCACTGACCGAAGCGTTACTTGAATCGGGCACAGGCGTAAAACTCGACAAAGGCGGTTTTATAGAAGTTGACGAAAATTGCCGCAGCGGCATAAAAAATATTTGGGCAATAGGTGACTGCGTCCGTGGACCCATGCTGGCGCACAAGGGCTCGGAAGAGGGCGTGCTGGTTGCCGATCTGATTGCCGGCAAGGTTGGCGAAATGAATTACGACGTCATTCCTTCAGTTATTTATACCGCACCGGAAATCGCTTGGGTGGGCAAGACTGAGGAGCAGCTTAAACAGGAAGGCGTGCCTTACAAGACGGGCAGCTTCCCGTTCGCAGCCAATGGCCGGGCCAAAGCCATGGAATCCGCTGCTGGCATGGTCAAGATAGTCGCCCACAAGGACAGTGATGAGTTGCTGGGTGTGCATATCGTGGGCCCCATGGCATCGGAACTGGTTGCGGAAGCTGTGCTGGCCATGGAGTTCAGGGCAAGTGCCGAGGATTTGCAGCGCACCATCCACGCTCATCCCACGCTATCGGAAGCAATGCATGAGGCGTCATATGCGGTGGACAAAATTGCCTTGCACGCTATAAATAAGTGATGGTTTTTTGCTCGATTTGACTTGGGGCGCGACCGCGCCCCTTGTGGTATCCGCGTGGTATGAACGGGAGAAATAGCGTTATCATACGCGCAGAATTTTGCTAGGAAATTTACGAAACAGGCCGAAGGAGCAGTTAATGCACGATACTCGCTGGTTGATTGCCGTTCTTCTGACGGTGACAAGTTTTATAAGTCACGCTTCGGAATTCAATTTTGACTTGAGCAGTGACACGGTCGATCTGTCATTTACTCCACCGGTCAGTGAAAACGGCCTGCAAATGGATTTTGGACTGCTGCATAACCAGGACGAAGGCTCGGTAGCCGCGGCAGGCCTGCATGTGGTTGACGATGCCACGGCAGACGGCCGGGGCTTTATCGTCGGGCTTGGTGGAAAACTATTCGTCATCGATTCCGATCGTGCCAATGACACGGGCGGTGCGATTGGCGTCGGCGCGCATTTCCGTTACGTGTTTCCATCTTACAATCGGATTTCAGTGGGTGGTGAAGCCTACTATGCGCCCGACATTTTGGCATTTGCGGACACCCAGGAATTCTTGCGGTTCGCGGTACGCGGTGAATACGCTGTATTACGGCAGGCCAGGGTTTTTCTCGGATACCGAAAGGTCGCGTCAAACTTCAAGGGTACCCGGTCATTCGATCTTGATAATGGTTTGCATGTCGGTCTTAATATCGAGTTCTGAACAATGGATTACAGGTAGGTTTTAACATCGAGTTCTGAATAACGGGTTGAACGTCGGATTTAACATCGAGCCTTGAATTACGGATTATACGTAGAACTACATTAAGACGTGAATTACGGATTACATTTGTGTCTAGATCTCGAATTCTGACACATTATTTATATGTACCTGGTCAAACAGGGACGATTGGAGCGTCATTCATGGCGGGGCACAGCAAGTGGGCCAACATTAAACATCGCAAAGCGGCTCAGGATGCCAAGCGCGGCAAGGTATTTACCAAGCTAATCAGGGAAATCACCACAGCAGCACGCGCTGGCGGTGGGGACACAAACATGAATCCCCGCTTACGCTTGGCCGTTGACAAGGCGCTTGCCGCCAACATGCCGAAGGACACGGTGGAGCGTGCAGTTAAACGTGGCAGCGGCAACCTCGAAGGTCAGGAGTTCGAAGAAATTCGTTACGAGGGTTACGGCATCGGTGGCGTGGCGGTCATGGTGGACTGTATGACCGATAACCGAAACCGCATGGTGGCCGAAGTACGTCACGCGTTTTCTAAATTCGGCGGTAACCTGGGTGCCGACGGATCCGTCGCCTACTTGTTCACCGAGGTGGGTGTGCTGAGTTTCTCGGCAGATAGTGACGAAGATCGCATTATGGAGGTTGCGTTGGAATGCGGAGCCGAAGACGTCGTTTCAAATGATGACGGCAGCATAGAAGTGCTGACAACACTGGAAAGTTACCATGACGTCAAACCGGCAATGATCACAGCGGGCCTGACGCCTGATCACGCCGAAGTAACTCAGCGACCGGCAACACTGGTGGAGCTGGATGACGATACGGGTGCCTCGATATTCAAAATGTTGGAAGTGCTGGAAGACCTGGACGACGTGCAGGCCGTTTATTCAAACGCAGATATTCCGGAAGCTGTATTGGAGAACATTTCCTGATGCCGCTTACCCGTACGCGCGGGCAATGAGGGCTTGGTTGTGCGTATCCTAGGCATCGATCCTGGTTCCCTGAAAATGGGCATTGGCGTCATCGATCACGAGGGTGACAAGGTCACACACGTTCACAGCGGTTTCATTGATGTTCACACCAAGGATTTTCCAGACCGCCTGCGCAAAATCTATACAGGCGTTGGTCGTGTCGTAGCGGAGTTTCAGCCGGAGGAAATTGCCGTGGAAAAAGTCTTCATGCAACGGAACGCGGACAGTGCGCTCAAGCTCGGCCAGGCGCGGGCGGCTGCAATTTGTGGCTGCTTTATCAATAGTTCAGCCCCGGTGCTTGAATACACGCCGCGCGAAATCAAGCAAGCGGTGGTTGGCAAGGGCGGATCCGGCAAGGAACAGGTTCAGCACATGGTCGGCATGTTGCTCAAGCTCGATTACGCGCTGCAGGCCGACGAGGCGGATGCACTGGCAGTTGCCTTGTGTCATGCTTTCTCAAGGGATGTTAAGGCACGTTTACGTGCCGCACGGGATTCACAGGAATGATTGGCAGACTAAGCGGTACCCTCATTGCCAAGCACCCGCCACAACTCGTCATAGACGTAAATGGCGTTGGTTATGAGTTGCAAGCCCCGATGTCAACATTTTACGACCTGCCCGATGTCGGCCAGCCAATCACGCTATTTACTCATCTGGTTGTCCGGGAAGACGCCCAACTGTTGTTCGGTTTTGCCACTGAGAATGAGCGCCAATTGTTTCGCGACTTGATTCGGGTCACCGGTGTCGGCGCCAAAATGGCGATCACTATACTCTCGGGAACTTCGGTAGACGGTTTTATTCGCTGTGTGCAAGACAACGACAGCGCCGCACTCACCAGGTTGCCGGGTGTCGGTAAGAAAACCTCAGAACGCCTTATTGTAGAAATGCGCGATCGCCTGAGCAGTCGATCTGTATCCGGTACGGGGTTGTCGGCTGGAATGTTGTTATCCAGCAGCAGTTCTCCGCAGCAAGAAGCCATCAGTGCGCTGGTTGGTCTGGGTTACAAATTGCCAGAGGCGCAGCGTATGGTAAGCAATCTGAATACCAGTAACCTTTCCAGTGAAAAAATCATTCGCAGTGCCCTACAGGCGGCAGCACGCTGAACCGGATTCCGAACCCTATGAGTGAACAGGACAGACTGACTTCTCCCGAATCGGGTACCGAAGACGAGGTCATTGCTCGCGCCATCCGGCCCAAGACCCTGGACGAGTACATAGGACAGGCAGCAGTGCGCGAACAGATGGGTATTTTCATCAGTGCCGCCCGACAACGTGGTGAAGCACTTGACCACGTGTTGATATTTGGTCCGCCTGGTCTTGGGAAAACCACTCTAGCGCACATCGTAGCCAACGAAATGCGTGTCAATCTGCGGCAGACCTCGGGCCCGGTGCTGGAGCGCGCCGGTGATCTCGCGGCCATTCTTACCAACCTCGAAGCCAATGACGTGCTGTTTATCGACGAAATACATCGGCTGAATCCGGTGGTGGAAGAAGTTCTCTACCCGGCACTTGAGGATTTCCAATTGGATATTGTTATTGGTGAAGGTCCTGGCGCCCGTACAATCAAACTGGACCTGCCCCCTTTTACACTGGTTGGCGCCACGACACGTGCCGGTTTGTTGACCTCTCCATTTCGGGACCGGTTTGGAATAGTGCAACGCCTGGAGTTTTATAACGGCGAAGAACTGACAAGAATTGTCACGCGGTCAGCAGGTATTTTGGGCCTTGTTGTCGATGAACCAGGCGCTAAGGAAATAGCGCGCCGTTCTCGCGGCACGCCACGTATTGCCAACCGCTTGCTGCGTCGCGTGCGCGATTATGCTGAGGTTAAGGCGGACGGAACCATCAATCTTGAAATTGCCGACGCCGCAATGGACATGCTGCATGTGGATTTGCATGGTTTTGATCAAATGGATCGGAAATTGTTGTTGGCAATTATTGAAAAATTTGATGGGGGTCCGGTGGGGATCGAGAGTCTTGCTGCTGCAGTCGGTGAGGAGCGCGGTACGCTGGAAGACGTTATCGAACCGTTTCTTATCCAGCAGGGATTTTTGATGCGTACGGCGCGCGGTCGCATGGCTACGCGCCACGCTTACCAACACTTTGGATTACCTATGCCGTCAGGGCATGAGGTACCGGCCAGCGGCGATTTGTTCGACGGCTCCGACGGACAAAACGGCCAATGAGCCGGAAACCATCACTTTCCATCCCGGTGCGGGTGTACTACGAAGATACAGATGCCGGTGGCGTGGTGTATTACGCTAACTACCTCAATTTCTATGAACGCGCTCGCACGGAACTGCTAAGAGAGCTGGGTTTTGAACAGAATGAACTGATTACGGACCGGGACATTCTCTTCGCGGTAACCAACGTAGACATACATTATCGGCGCCCGGCATGTTTTAACGACATGCTTGAAGTGAGCGCGGTAATCCGTGAAGTAGGCCGGGTCGGGTTGGTCTTTGAACAAGAAATGCGACGTCCAGCGGATGGGGAACTTTTATCTTCGGCAACTATCCGAGTGGCATGCTTGTCAGCTATGGAATTCAAACCAGTTGCGATACCGGATGAAATCAAGGAAGTTTTGCAGCCATGATGGCGGATCTTAGTCTTATCGACATCGTTTTACAGGCCAGTTTCATCGTGCAACTGGTCATGCTTATATTGTTGGCGGCGTCGATCGGTTCCTGGTACATCATTTATGAAAAACAACGTGTCTTGTCGCGTGCAACAAGGGCGGCAGACGAGTTTGAACGACGATTTTGGTCAGGCGGTGACCTGGCTGAAATCTATCGCGGAACCAGCGAAGCCGGAACGGCAACGATCGGCATGGGGTACATCTTTGCCGCGGGGTTTCGCGAATTTCTACGTCACCGGCAGACAGCCGGGGCGGATATGGACCGTGTCGTCGAAGGCGCGCGGCGTGCAATGCGCGTTGCGCATATGCGCGAAATCGATCGCCTGGAAAATCACCTGGCGTTTCTTGCAACTGTGGGCTCAACTAGTCCTTACGTCGGGCTGTTCGGCACAGTATGGGGAATCATGAACGCGTTTCGTGCCCTGAGTAATGTTCAACAGGCTACCATGGCAATGGTTGCCCCTGGCATCGCCGAGGCACTGATTGCGACCGCGATGGGTTTGTTTGCGGCCATTCCTGCGGTGATTGCTTACAATCGATTCGCCGACCGGGTAGATCGCCTTGAAACCCAATTCGATACCTTTACCGAGGAATTCGCTGCCATTCTGCAGCGTGATGGTCAGGGGGAATGACGTGGCCGCCAGTTCACGCAAGCGCAGGCTGATGGGCGAAATTAATGTGGTGCCCTACATCGACGTGATGTTGGTGTTGCTGATCATTTTTATGGTGACCGCGCCGTTAATTGCACAAGGCGTCAAAGTTGATCTACCCGAAGCGGATGCAGAAATCCTGAAAATTGACAAAAACAATCCCGAGCCAGTGGTTTTAACGATCAACCGCGCCGGCGAAATGTTGTTAAGTCACGGCAGCAGCGAAGGGCCTATGACAGAAAAAGAAATCTCCGCAAACGTTTCGGCTATTTTGCGGCAACGGCCGGAGCAGGTGTTTCTTGTTCGGGGTGACAGGAATATTGCGTACGGCAAGGTAGTCGAAGCGATGGTCATTCTGCAGCAAGCCGGTGTGCCAGAAGTGGGTCTGGTGACTTACCCGCCTGAAAAAGAAGAGGGGGCACGCTGATACTGCCGTGGTTATGTCCAGGGAACACCTCGCACCACTGGGTTTTTCTTTGCTGTTGCATGTGGGGTTCGCCGCCCTTTTTCTGATCGGGATTCGCTTTAACGGAGAATTGACCGGTTCCGGTGGCAACGAAGCCGTCGAGTCGATTCAGGCACGGATCGTGACCGCTGCAGAACTGGAACGCGCAATCCGCGCGCGAGACGAAGAGATAGCCCGCGCCCGGCAAACCGAACTGGAGCAGCAAAGGCGGCAACGCGAGCGGGTTGCCGCGGCGCAAAGAGAGCGTGAACGCAGGGCTGAACAGCAGCGGCAACGTGAGGCGACCGCCAGGAACGCGGAATCAGAAAAGCGACTGGCCGAAGAACGCGCCAGGAAAGAAGCCGAGGAGATCGCGTCGCGTCGCGAAACGGAACGCCGCGCCGCCGAAGAACAGACCCGGCGAGAAACAGCGCGTCGTCAGGCAGAAAGCAAAGCAGAGTTGCACGAAGCACTTGATGCCGAGGTACGATTTCAAGAAGCAAAGCGATCAGGATTGGTCGACGAATACAGATCAAGCATTAAGCAAAAAGTAACCAGAAACTGGTTGCCACCACAGAATCTTCCCGACAATGTGAATTGTGTCGTCAGGGTTGGGCAGATTCCAGGTGGAGAAGTAGTCAGTGTACGAGTTGAGTCCTGTAATGGCGACGATATATTGGTACGCTCGGTCGAAGCCGCGGTCTGGAAAGCATCACCCTTACCCGATCCGCCAGATTCAAGCGTGTTTGACCGAACTATTGAATTTGTTTTTAAACCCAGGGAGGACTGAATGCGAATAGGCCTGTCATGGCGCCTTGTGGTCTCGTTGTGCCTGATGGCAACGGCATTACCTGTAAATGCGGTACTGCGCATCGAAATTACACAGGGATTAAGTCGTGCGCAGCCAATTGCCATTGTTCCATTTGGCGTTGAAGGTAATGTTCCCTTGGCCGTAGCGGATGTTATTGCCTCAGACCTGACACGCAGTGGCCGCTTCAAGGTTTTGCCCGTTGAGGACATGCTGGAACAACCTACAGCCGGTAAGGACATTCAGTTCAAGAACTGGCGTATCTTCGGTGTTGAAAATGTCGTAGTTGGAAAAGTCATCCAGACGGAAAGCGGGTTTCTGGTTCAGTTTCAGCTTTATGACGTGTTTCGTGGGCAGCAGTTGCTGGGGTTAAGCCTGCCGGTTGGCAGCAGCCGTCTGCGTCGTGTTGCGCACGAAGTGAGTGACCTTAGATATGAAGAACTCACCGGTATTCCCGGTGCATTCAGTACACGCATTGCCTATATAACAGCGGACGGTACGGGTGAACAGCGGCGTTATGCATTATTCGTGGCCGATTCCGACGGCGCCAACCAGCACAGGATTGTCAGGTCACCCCAACCAATCATGTCGCCGGTCTGGTCTCCGGATGGGAGACAACTTGCTTACGTGTCATTTGAGAACCAACGCGCGGAAGTTTTCATCCAGGATCTTTTTACCGGTGAACGCGAGTCGGTGTCCTCGCGGGCAGGAATCAATGGTGCACCTGCCTTTTCTCCGGACGGGAAAAAACTGGCCTTAACACTGTCTTCTGAACCCGGCAATCCGGATATTTATGTGCTGGATATTGAATCGCGCCGGTTGCAACGTCTGACGCGAAATCCGTTTATTGATACCGAGCCAAGCTGGCATCCTGACGGGGACCGACTGTTCTTTACCTCCGATCGCAGCGGCCGACCGCAAATCTACGAGATCAATGTTCAACAAAGACGGGCGAAGCGTTTGACCTTTGAAGGTCGTTACAATGCAAGACCGGTTGTGTCACCAGACGGCGAAACTCTGGCCATGGTTCACTTGGACCGCGAAGGCTACAACATTGCGGTGTTATCGTTAAAAACCCGCGCACTGAGAATATTAACCGATGGCAGGTTGGACGAATCACCCAGCTTTGCGCCAAACGGTACGATGATTATTTATGCCACCGAATCAGATGGCCGCGGCATTCTGTCCGCTGTGTCGGTTGATGGTCGGGTTCGACAGCGACTTGGTGTGCAGGAAGGCGATGTAAGGGAACCGGCATGGTCGCCGCGGCTTTCCGGGAGCGAGTGAACGAATTACTGTAATCTATATCCAATATTGCGGTCGTTATAGAACTGGACCATCTGGAGAAAAAGCAATGACTTTCATTATACGCAAGCTATCCGTATTACTTCTGAGTTTTGCCTTGGCGGGATGCGCGGGCGGATTTCTGCCGCGAGCCAGTGACCAGGACGACGATTCAACTGCAACGAGTGATACGGGTGCAGACGTTGGCGACAGTGGTGTGGAAACAGGAGTGGTCGATGACGACAGTCCTATATTCGCCGACCCGCTCGACGATCCTGAGAGCCCGCTCGCTACGCGCGTTATCTATTTTGATTTTGACCTGGCCAGCATCCGATCTGAGTTCTTGACCATGTTGGAAACCCATGCCCACTATTTGGTGGACAATCCTGCGGTAAGCGTGCGGTTGGAAGGGCATGCGGACGAGCGTGGCTCGCGTGAATATAATATTGGGTTGGGCGACCGCCGCGCACAGGCTGTAAGGCGCGTGCTGTTGTTCCAGGGTGTTGCGGACAATCAGGTCAGTACGGTTAGTTACGGTGAAGAACGGGCGGTTGCAATGGGCCACGATGAGCAGGCATGGGCGCGCAACCGGCGCGTCGAACTGGTTTACATTCGATGATCTATAGATTTCTTTTTTTGCTGGCTGTGCTGCTCGCCGCAACGGGTGAGGCAAATGCCGTGTTTGGTGCCGTCAAGGAAGACGATCCTTACGCGATTCGGTTGCGCGAGCTGGAAGCGAAAGTCCAACAAATGGAGCGCGTGCTGGATAACCAATCGTTATTGCAATTGTTTAGCGAGCTGGAAGCACTAAAGAACGAAGTGCGCCTGCTACGCGGCGAGGTGGAGCAATTACGCAACGATGTTGACGGATTAGAGCAAAGGCAGCGCGAACTTTATCTTGATGTCGATCGCCGCTTACAAAAATTGGAATTGGGTGTAGGAAATGCGGCAGCGGTGAGCGACGATGGCAGTGCCCCGGCAACTACACAAGGAAGCGATCGCGAAGCCTATCAGGCCGCGTTCGAACTGTTACGGCAGGCACGCTACGATGAGGCCGCGACAGCGTTCACCACAATGCTCAAAAATTACCCGCAGAGCAACCTTGCGGCAAATGCGCGCTATTGGCTGGGCGAATCACGGTACGTGACTCGTCAATTCGAGGCTGCCATTACCGAGTTCAGCGCCGTTGTCGAGCAGTATCCAAACTCAAACAAACACCCTGACGCCCTCCTTAAAATCGGCTATTGCCATTACGAGCTCCAGAACTGGGAATACGCGCGCAGTGCACTTGAAGCGGTGGTGCAACGGTTCCCAGGGCATCAGGCTGCCGAGCAGGCTGAAAAACGTTTGGCGCGTTTGAGCTCAGAGGGTCGCTAGCGGGAGTGGTATGCTGTGTAGCGACAAACCTGTCGCTGAACCCCAATGACGTACTCGGCACACAAAAAAGGTACTG
>JAZFYH010000075.1:0-10783 GCA_036443475.1 Gammaproteobacteria bacterium
GCAATCGGCCCACCAATGACAATGCCTACCGTTCCAGTGAGAACCATGATGATGGATTTGCGACCCTACCTGGCAAGGGATTTGAAATCGATGCTTAACGTCAGCAGGATTAATGCTGCCAGCAAAAAATAGCGTGACACGACGTAATAGAGGTTTGATTTGTCCGGATCAATGACGCCAAACGTCGTAAATAAAGAAGGCAGGAAGTAACACAAGAACAGGGCTGGTACGTAACGATAAAATTTCTGCCAAAACGGATGTTTGATGTGCGTGGTATAAAAAACCAGCCCCAGCAGGGAGCACAACAGTCCAAACACAACAGCATCATTGGTTATCAGCGCACCGGTGGTGGGCATGATAAGTCTCCTCTCATCTTGTGGTTAACCGACGTTCAGCGTGACGTCAGGAATCCAGTTGCGCTTACGGCGTGCTAGCCGCTGCTCCAGCGTTTCTTTATCAAAGTCATGTTCGCTGACATTACTTGCAATACTTTCAAAGTTATCAAAAACACTTGCGTTTACCACAGCACGCAGACACCCTCCGATTTCGCAAACCGCTGCGACGACAACACCGCAGCGTGTACACATAAGGAAATCTGCCGTTGCCGTGCCAAATTGGTAACGGTTCAGCGTTTTTGCGTTACTCGCAGTGATTACCAAGCGTGATTCGGGATGAGACGTGTAACGTCCACCGTGACGGCGGCAAAAGGTACATTGGCAAACGCGCACGGGGACTTTTCCAGGTACGAGCGGAGAGAAATAACGGATGCTGAGTTGTCCGCAATGACAGCTGCCGCTCAAGACGTGACGCTCTTTACCTATACTGCTAATTGCCCCGACCTCCGTTGCCGAATAATGCATCGCGGTATACCAGCACCAGCCAGTATGCTGCAAACAGGCCGCTCCAAATCACCCCAATAATGATCAACGAGATGCCTATGGACTCCATAAAGTCACGACCAACCAAGAAATAAAGGGCCGCCGGAACCCAACCGTCGGTAGTGCTCGGTAGCGCTGCGAGTCCAAAGGCCGGTACACCGGTTCGGAGTAGACCTCGCCCGGCCATACTGCGCACTTTCCTGGCGAGAAACCACACCGCAACGGACAGAAGAAGTGCCATCGCATACCAGGCAACAAGATATGGTGTTCCCATGATTTACTTTTTACCTTGAAAACAGGGGTAATCGCAAAGTGGATATGTTATTTGTCGATAGTTACAGAATCATCCTCATTATTTATAGATTCCACGGTCTCGCTGCCATAGCCACGCAAAAATCGACCAGCTTGCCACAATGCCTGCCCAGGCAATGAAGGTAAAAACACCCGCCACCGCGGTATCCGACTCGAGCATGTCCCAGCGACGCAGAATGTTGGTCCAGTCATGATCACCACCGCCTACCAGTGGCAGGATCTGGCTGCGCGCATCGGCTGTGTAGTGTGCGATATTGAGAAAGTTTTCCGAGAACCACAGTGTTGCCAAACCCAACGACAGGTATTCACCGCGGCGAAAAAATACGACCGCGGTCACTACGGGAAACACCAACTGGCCCAAAGTGCCACCGTACAGACCCATGGTATTGCCGAGAATTCCGAAAAACAGGTGCCCGGCTTCATGGAACGCAAGGTTGGCGTGGTCGATGACCGGTATGAAGCCTGTTTCGCTTACGCTGATCAACACTACCAGCAACCCGGCCGCCGTAGAAAAACCGTAGAATTCGCGGTCCTTGATAACTCCATCGGCGATCACTCGAGTCAAGTGGAATCGTGGTGGCAGACCAGGTGGATGACATTGTTCGGGGCGGCAATCCAGAAGCCATCCAGATCGGGTGGCAAATCCTCTGCGTCGTCACGAAACGTAACACCTTTCATTTCCAGCCAGTCCCTTGCCAGGGCGGTATCGTCACAGCAAATCTCAAGCCAGATTTCGGTTTTCTTGATGTTGTTTACCTTGTCCAGCCATAAGCGCTTGGCACCGTAAGTGACACACACATCGGGCTCTACGTCTTCGACGCGTGGCAAGCCAAGCACGTCACAGTAGAACGCTACAACGGCGTCGTAATCCCGCGAGGGAATTTTCATCGCAATATTGCGGCCGGCGACAAAGTCCGGACGATTTTCGTGTTGCATATTCGCCTCCCGTGTGAGGTCAGCGTATTTTTTCCAATACTCTCATTGTAGCCAACCGACGCAGTACCCCTTCGTAATCAAGCCATGCAGTGCTTTCCGGCAGGCCGGCAAGTTTGGGGACATCGCCGGCAATGAAAACTTCTTCATATGCCAGTAGGAATCGCAGCAGGTCAGTATTGGCTTCGGGAAAGACTGCACGATGACAAGCGTGCAGGACCTCAATACCCCGCGATCCATCTTCCAGCGTGGTGGGTAACAAATTGACCGGAAATAATTTACTGCGTTTAAGCGAATTGTTGCGCATCAGGTTAACAGGGTGCGCGGGCAGCACCGGTCCTTTGGGTTGATTTACCTCACGAATCCACGCACTCCAGAGATCCGCCTCCGTGAGATTGTCGACGTAGGCCTGGAAATCCTTTAATTGCTGCTGCAAATACGGCGTTACCGCTGCGGGTGTTCCTTCCACGGGAACTGCACGTGCGTCAAGCTGAGGTTGCGACACCTGGTAGGGCCAGTCACCCGAAAACGGGGACGCATCCACTGCATCGCGCAGGGGTTGGTTATGCAGTCCTTTAATACCCAGTGTGATACCAAGACTCATGTTGTCGGCACGCGCGCGGTGCCAGCTGAACGCCGGCAGATATAAGACATCGCCAGGTTCGAGCACACAGGTTTCAAGTTCATCTATTGAAAGTTTGTTCTTAAGCTTACTGCTGTACACAGTCGGTGCAGGCGAAATAGGTTCCTTGCTGTACCACCAATTTTTCTTACCCTGGGTTTGCATGAGAAAAATGGCTTGTACATCGTAGTGTAAATTGAAACCTGAATCGTGGGGCGACAGATAGGAATTGAAACGCAAGTCAGGAACACAAAGCGAAAGACGCACTCCCTCAGAAAATGCGGCGAGTGTTTCATTTGCATCGGAAATACCCGCGCAACAGATGGTCATCCCGTTTTCGAACAGATTGCGCGCCTGAAAAGGAAAAATAGCTTCGTAATTCTCGTGCTCACCTTCTTCCATGCGCAAGGCAACTTTTAGTCGGTCACTAACGTTACCAAAACGATTACAACTCGAAAAAAATGCTTCCTTGTCAAACTTGAGTTGCGCAAATTTTTCCGACTTGCCCTTGATCAGCAAAGCTTTCCGGTCTGCGTAGTTCTCCAGAAAATCAGAGATTGAAACCGGTGAGAGTAAATTTTCCAGTTCCTTACCGGTAGGCACAACCGGTTGGGTCGTTGCTTGTGCAGATCTAACCACGTCAGCGTTTCACTTCATCAAGCACGTGAATGGAAACCAGCAGGTTGAGCGCCTGCCCCACTTCGTTCCAGCCAAGACGGGTTTCACCGGCGTGTTGTGCCGCGTCACCGGCTGTAAATTCATTGGTTTCGGCAAGAACCCATTTCAGAAAATTTTCCGCTGGTTTGGCAAACGTGGCTTCATGACCCGCGTGCTGCAAAATAAGCATCTCGCCGCCCTGTTCGTTCTTGCTTACTGACAATCGTGACGGAAACCGCCGCACCATACGCAACACACTGTCTCTTTGCACGTTGGCGTTACGCGGCATCGGTGCTGGACCCTTTGCGGTGCGGACCTCTTCCTGCCATGCCTGCCACAGGTTTTCAGTGGTCAGTGCTGCAACGTAATCCTGCATAGCCTGTAGTTGTTCCTCAAGGAATGGTTTAACGGTCGCGGGAACTTCGGTGGCCGGCACGTCGGCCGGGTGCAATGGTGGTTGTGGCCGGTTGAGCGGGTAGTCAACTGAGAACGGTGATTTGTGCATAACCGCGGTTTGCAGATTATCGTGAATGCCACGCACACTGAGCGTTATGCCCAGACTGAAGTCCGTCGCTTCCGCCTTGTGCCAGGTAAACCCAGGCAGATAAAGCATGTCACCTGTTTCCAGTAAACAATGTTCAAGCGTTGCAAGATCGGGTTTGGAGGAAACGTCGCGGCTTGGTACGCGTGGTTGCGGTGCAATGGGTTGCGCGCCATACCACCACTTCTTGCTGCCCCCCACCTGTAAAAGAAACACAGGTGAATTATCGTAGTGCACGTCGAATCCCTTTCCATAGGGCGATAGATAAGAATTAAAACGCAGATCCGGAATGCTCAGTGCCAACCGGATGCCTTCGGCAAAAGCACCTAACGCGGTGTGCTGATCGGATACTCCGGTGATGCAAACTGTTTCACCACTCTCGTAAAACTTGCGTGCCTGAAACGGCAAAATGTCCTGGAACCGTTCGTACTGTCCTGGAATTTTTAGCCCGATCCTCAACCGGTCTTTCTGCATTCCAAATCGGTCGGCCGTGGCAAAAAATTCGTCTACATCGAAATCCAGGAAAGCGAACTTGTCGGCATGACCTTTTATCAACAATGCGCGCCGGTCCGCGTAGTCATCAATGAATTCACGTACGCTCACCGGTGCGAGCAGCGACTCGAGCTCGCGTGCAACCGGAAAATTTGTGCGCAAAGGTTGATTAGAACTCATACGTCAGCTGCCTCGATCTCGGCCATGATTTCCTCCCCCAGTGCCTGCTTGAGCGGTGTCAAATACTTGTCGTATCGCTTCCACCGTGCGATTGCTTTGGCGTGCACCGGTTCCCTCACTTGCATTGCGCTCGGTGTCCTGACACGACGCGAGGATTCGTAAAATTTCAGGCAATCGTCTTCCCAGTCGAGATTAAGAAAACCGATCAGTTCACGAATCTGTTTTTCCGGGTCTGCGACCAACTCCTGGTACTGGACAGTTTTAATTTTCAACGGTAATACCTGTTCCCAGTGCGCAGCGATTCGATGGTATTGCCGGTGGTAGATTCCGAGCTCAGTGAGATCCGTGGTAAACCCTTGGCTCAGGTTATTGAAGTACATGGATAAACAGCTATCCAGCGGATTGCGCCTGACGTGAATGACGCGTGCATTTGGAAACATCAGCCAAATAAGCCCCAAGTAGAGGCTGTTGCCCGGCATCTTGTCGGTGATGCGCTGCCAGTCACCCTCACCAGCGCGCCGTTCAAGATTTTCCAGGTACTCGTTGGCTGGAGCTAGAAATTCCGCTGGGTCAATATGCCGCACCGCTTCCGGGTAAGGATCGTCGGCATGCAGAAGCTTTATGCCAAATCGCGCAATTTTATGAACGTAATTCAATTCTCCAACACCGGTCGCCCTGGAATGACTGAAAACAATCTGTTCCACCAGCGACGTGCCTGACCGCATCTGCCCAACTATAAAAACCGGCAGTTCCGATTCACTACCCCCTGTCTGAACACTTTTGACAAATTCTTTGGAGAATACCTTGATACTCTTGTCTACAGAATCGATCAGTTCATTTTCGTTAAAACGCAAGCGTGCCGGTAGAATGGTGCGACGATACTCGTTTGCCGCCCTATAATGTTCAAATGCCCTTTCGTAATCGCCTTGCTTGTCAATGTGATGCGCCAAGGCGTACATAACGACCGACCGACCCACACCATCGTGTGTTTCGTCGTTTATAATATGTCTTATGTTTTTCAGCTGTTCATCACTAAAGGTGTGTTTACCGGTGCGCACTAGCGAGCCCAGTTGCGCGTAGGCCTCGCTGAAATACGGGTCTATCTGGATTGCCTTGTTTAGCCAGGTTTTGGCTTCCTCGATTTCACCGTCGTAAATATGCAGCGTACCCAGCGTGGATAGCGCGGCAACATATTCCGGATCAAGTTCAAGGGCTACTTGCAGCGATTCCCGTGCGCCGTCCAAGCCGGTGATCATTAACGCGTGGGCCAGGTTGACTCGAAGTTTGACTTCTTGCGGGTACATGGTGATTACGCGCCGAAAATAGCCCACAGCGATTTCATGACTGTCCGCCTGGAATGCAAGCAAGCCGAGCTTGTACAACGCGTCCGGATCGGATGGATTCATTTCCAGCAGTTGCAGGTACTTCTTTTGTGCGCTTTCTAGGTCACCAGAAAGATGCTCGGCAATTGCCTGCTGTAGTAGTTTGTCTCTCATGACGGCGAACTTTACCAGATACTCAGGCTTAACCGGGCTTCCGCCGTGTAGCTATCGCAGCGTATCAATCCGGAAACGCCGCAATGCACTCCACTTCGACACGTGCGCCGAGCGCAAGACCGTTGACTGCGAGTGCAGCACGTGCCGGCATGTTTTTGTCAAAATATGGTGCATAGATTTCGTTGAACCTGCCCCATTCCGAGATATCTGCAAGGTAGACCGTGCACTTCACCAGGTTGTCCATACCAAGTTTGTAATGCGCAAGCGTTGCCTTGATATTTTCCATAGTCTGCCGTGCTTCGGCCTCGATGCCACCCTCTACCAGTTTGCCATCCTTCGCACCAAGATCCCCCGCAAGGAAAAGCAAGTCCCCGACACGCACAGCGCGCGAAAACGGTAAGTTGCGTTCCTTGTACGAATCCGGCCGGTAATATTCGACATCGGCTGCAAATAAAGGTGACATGCCCAGTAAAACCAGTACAACAAATGCCATTCCTTTTTTCATTTCAGCTCTCCGGAGCATGACTGAAAGTTCCAATCCCGTAACATGTTGCTTTGTTTATTGGTATTTCAGACCGCTATCGCACAACACCGTGACGACGGTGGGGTTTTCACCCAGTCGCCCGCTTTCCATCAACTTGATTGCAGCCACCACGTTGCCGCCGGATGAATATCCCAGGTGCAATCCTTCTTTTTCAGCAAGCAGCTTCTTGTAGCGAGCCGCCTGGTTGCTGGTAACGGCCAGGTAGGTATCGGCCAAATCCGGGCGCCAATGCGGTAAGTGAATACCATAGCCCGTGCCTTGCATGTTGTGGCGTGGATCCATTACGGGTTTCCCCGCCAAAATTTCCGCGCCTGCGGGTTCAATTGGCGCGCAAAATATTTCCGATGATTTGTTTTTCAAAAACCGCGTTACTCCCACGTAGGTACCACCGCTTCCCAGCAACGCTACGAATGCCGTGATATTGCCGTCAAGCGCATCCCAGATTTCCGGTCCGGTACCTTCCTGATGCGCCGCGATCGATGACGGATTGTTAAACTGATCAACATAAAACGCGTCGGTTTTCATGGCGATCTCCCGAGCGTGCTCGGTCGCAGCGGCAATATCAGCGCCCGTGACTTCGCCGGGTTTGCCGTCCACCTGCTCAACCAGTACCACTGTGGTACCCAGATCTTCCATCATTCTTGCACGCGCAGGACTATTGCCCGCGGACATTGTCACAGTAAACGGGTGTCCGTAGACATTACACACAATCGCAAGACCAGCACCCATGTTGCCGCTGGTCATTTCAACTACGGGTTGTCCCGGTTGCAAGCGTCCATCGGCACGCGCGTCATCAATAATGCGCTTTGCTGCACGGTCCTTTACGCTTCCACCCGGCTGCATGAACTCGGCTTTGCCAAGTAGACGCCCGGGTCCCTTGTACAAACGCGACAACTCAAGCAACGGCGTGTTACCGATCAGGTCAAGAACAGTAGCGTTTACTGGCATGTGTCTAGTTTAAACCTTTAAGCAATCCGGAATGTCTTTGCCTGGTGAATTCAAAGAAGGATTTAATGCCAACCAGAAATGTCGACACCCGCAATTTGCCGTATTCGCCCGAGCATTACCTGTCATCGGGTGTTCATATAGACTAGTCAGCCTACTGAGGGAGTCAAAGAATGACCAGCTTCAAGGGGGAACCGGATTACACCCACGGTACACCGGAACGTATCGGTATACTGTTGGCTAATCTCGGCACGCCGGACGCACCCACAACAATGGCGGTGCGCCGTTACCTGCGCCAGTTCCTGTTTGATCCGCGGGTCGTTGAGCTACCCCGCCTGCTTTGGTGGTGCCTGCTGCAGGTCATATTGCTCATCCGTTCTCCGCGCTCGGCGCGTGCATATAAGAGTATCTGGACGGAAGAAGGCTCGCCGTTGCTGGTAAATTCGCGCCGCCAGCTGGAGGCCCTGCAATCGGAGCTGGGCCAACGCATGACGGGGCCGTTTTCCATTTCCCTGGGCATGCGTTACGGCAACCCGTCGATTGCGCACGCATTAGAGCAATTGCGGCGTGACAACGTGCGCCGTCTGTTGGTATTGCCGCTGTACCCACAGTATTCGGCAACCACCACGGCATCGGTGTTCGATGCAGTGAGTGATACCTTGAAACAATGGCGGTGGTTGCCTGAATTACGCTTTGTAACGCAATACCACGATCTGCCCGGCTATATTAATTCCGTCGCCAACAGCATTCGCGATTATCGTGAGCAACACGGCAGCGGTGATCCACTGCTGTTTTCCTTTCATGGCCTGCCACAAAAGTGCCTGGACAACGGCGACCCGTATCATTGCCAGTGCCACAAGACGGCGCGTTTAATCGCGGAGAAACTGGGACTGGAAGCCGACAAGTGGCAAGTCAGTTTCCAGTCGCGCCTTGGGCGAGAAAAATGGCTACGGCCGTACACGGATGTCACCCTGAATGAGCTTGCCGAGAGCGGCATGCACCGCGTAGATATCGTCTGCCCCGGATTCTCTGCGGACTGCCTGGAAACGCTCGAAGAAATTGTTATACGAAACAGCGCCTGGTATCGCGACGCAGGTGGCAAGAATCTGAATTACATTCCCGCACTTAATGATCG
The DNA here is from genome assembly GCA_036443475.1 of Gammaproteobacteria bacterium. Classification (GTDB taxonomy): domain Bacteria; phylum Pseudomonadota; class Gammaproteobacteria; order Natronospirales; family JAZFYH01; genus JAZFYH01. Next base: position 8,736 of record JAZFYH010000075.1, read on the forward strand.
CGACGATCATGTTCATTTCCTCGGCGATCTGGTCATGTTTCATACTCAAGGTTGGAAAGAGACGCTTCCAGGCTGGAACAAGCACAAGGTGCACATCGACGCAGAACGTGCCGAGATACTGTCGAAAAAAATGGGCGCAAAAAAATAATTCAGAACTTCCCGGAACGATTGTCGTTAACAATGATTCCGGTAACTACTCCGCCAGCTGGTTGAAATAGATTTTATTCTGCCCATCGGAGTTTGCTACCGCCACGTCGGGCATGTTGTCGCCGTTCAGGTCTCCCAGAACCAACCAGTAAGTAATGTCGTCGCCGCTGCCGAATTGCTGTTCAGTGTATGCACGGCCATTCCCCTGGTTTATAAATACGGAGTTGTCGGTATCTGAATTTCCGGTCACGATATCGTAGTCCCCGTCACCATCGAGATCAGCTATTGCAACGGTAAAAGTCTGGGCACCTGGTCTTCCGAAATTAGCGGCCAGGGTGAACTCGCCATTGCCATTGCCAAAATACACCGCGTTGCGCTCGCCGGCGTTGGCGCAAACAATATCAAGCACTCCGTCACCGTTCATGTCCGCTATCGCAACTGCCAAGGTTTCATCAATGCGCGTGCCGAACGGAACAGCCTTTTCAAAACCAGCATTGCCATCATTCAGGTAAACATAATTCGGTTGTGCGTTCCTATTTGCTGCCACGATGTCCTGGTCACCGTCGCCATCCAGATCTGCAATAGCCAGCTTTATGGTCGAATCACTGCTGTTGCCAAAGGGTCGACTTGCGCCGAAACCGAGCGCGCCATCATTAAGGTAAACATAATTCTGCTCGTAACGGTTTGCCTGGGCGATATCCAGCCAGCCATCATTGTTGAAATCGCCCAAAAACGCGCCACGTGTATTGGAAGTTTCCTTTCCAATATTTCCAGCAAACCGGAGATGCCCAGAACCGTCATTCAAGTAGAGTTGATCGAACGTCTTGTCATTAGCGACAACCACATCAATATCCCCGTCGCTGTCGATGTCACCGGTGGGTACCGAGTAACTTGTATTCAGGTCGGCCGCCAGAGGATAGGCCAGATTGAATTGGCCTCTGCCATTGTTGATGAACAGGTCATTTCGCTGTGGCCAGTGCCTGCCATTGGCTACAACCACATCAAGGTCACCATCCCCATCCAGATCCGCGAGTTCGATACCCCCGGTTCGTGCTGATTCAAGGCCAAGCACTACGTCAGGCGAAACAGAAAACACTGTTGGTGCGGCAGCGGCGGTGCCATTTCCGCAGCTCAAGAATGCCAAACAGAGTACGACCCAGGTCTTCATCTTTCCTGTCCTGTTTGTTACGCCTACTATATTCCCATGCTTGGTGAGTTTCTCGAAATCAGTATTGAATGCAAGACTGTGCTCCAGTCGGTCCAGTTTTTCGAGCGCCTCGGTTTTTGGCAGGTAAGTACATTGGATACATGGTCACATCACTACGGTGTTCTCACGGATGGCCGTGTGCACCTTGGATTGCACGGTTACGAGTTCCCCTCGCCGTCCCTTACGTTCGTCGCGCGAGATCTTGCAAATCGCGTTCCCATACTGCGTGACATAGGTATCGAATTTGAGTTTTGCAAACTCGAAATTGACGGGTTCCACGAGGCCGGATTTTTCGATCCGGATGGTCATATGGTCTGCCTGCTGGAAGCACGTACTTATACACCGGCTGAAACCGGTAACGACCGGGCCTCGGTATGCGGTTTTTTCACGGATTATTGCCTGCCGGCAAGGAATGCCGCAGAAAGCCTGACCTACTGGGAAAAGCTCGGGATGTTACCGGGCGAATCCGGCAACGGGATTGCAACCGCACACGCGACCGGAATTAACTTGTGTTTCGATGAAAATCACCGCCTACGCAATCCGCTGCTTAGATTCGAGCATCCGGACATTAATAAACTGGCGGAGGAACTTGAACAACGCGATGTGAAATATCGCAAGGAATCTGGAAAAAGTTTACGAATACCGGCACCGGAAATACCTGACTTGCTCATTCAACAATCCTGATGCCGTGTTT
>JAZFYH010000076.1:0-4686 GCA_036443475.1 Gammaproteobacteria bacterium
GGGCTTTATTAGTACCCGGAATTCTTGGTTACCCGCATGAGTGCGTTATCTGAGGTTTGAGATAAAAATCTTTAGTGATGTGATCTCTTGAATATTCTCGCAACTTATTGTTTTTACATTATATTAGTACGTCTCCCGTTTTATAATCACCGCTGACCCAGCAATAAGGGTCAGTTTGAACAAATCACCGTAGTCTGTTTCGGCCAGTTCCGGTGCGTTGGATACCCCGAGGCTACTCATAATTCCAGCCACGGTATTGCTGTGGCCGACAATGACCACTCGCCCATCTGGGTAATGTTCAATAATTCGCTCTGCCAGCTGGTCCGGTTTAGATGGCGGGTACAAGCTGATTTCGACGTCAAGGCAGTCGGCCAATGGCTCAACGGTTTGGCGGGTACGTGTGTAATCAGTTGAGAATACGGCATCAATACTTTTTGGACACAACAATTTCGTCAGATTATTTGCACGTTGCCTGCCCTGTTCTGTCAAAACGGGGTCGCTTGACGGTTGCGCAGTCTTTTCGGCGTGTCGTAACACGTAAATGACTAATTTGTCCTCTGCAAGGACGATAGTGGTGGTCAAACACAGCATTACCAAAATACACAATTGTTTCACTTGAGATTCTCATCATCAGCGGACTTATCGATAATCTGAAATTCCGCGTCGATGACGGATGAGGAGTCGCCAGATCGCACTTTTCTCACTAACAATTTCTGTCGAATCCATAGAGCTAGCGCCAGCATTACACTGGCTCCAAGAATAACCATGAACACCACAAGCCCGAATACGAAAGCGATACCTGCCAGCAGCAACGTAAACAAGACGGCCAGAAACTGTGTTAACGGATTGGGTGGTGATGTAGACATAGATTATTCCCGCTTTGTTTTATAAGTGATGGAGAGGCTTAAGCAACCGCCTGCACTGATTTTCTGCCGGCTTTGCCTGCGCGGAGTCGCAACTACATTTCGTGATGCGTAGAACGTTTTTTCCTCAGATGCCACAACTGCGCATAGTCTGGAAACTGGCGGAGAGGGAGGGATTCGAACCCTCGAGGGGCGTGAACCCCTGCCGGTTTTCAAGACCGGTGCATTCAACCGCTCTGCCACCTCTCCATATATTGCCCTCGTCAAGTTTACGCGTAACCCTTCCGTATAGGGCTAAGGAAGCTAGACGGGCGGGAATTCTGCCTTTATGACCAGTATGTTGCAAGGCGGCATTGCTGAAAACCGGGCCCCTTCCATGCTAGCCTAGTGAATTGCATTTACTGACATGGAGTACGCTTGATGAGTACCGTCGAAACACTTTCCCCCGATTTGCCTGTTGCCCAACTCGCGGCTGATACCCGCCAGCAGTTCATCGGACGAGTGTATGCCCACGTAGCGGGCGCAATTCTTGCTTTTACCGGTATCGAAATGTACCTGTTCAGTTCTGGCATTGCCGAGCGCATGGCGAGGGTAATGTTGGGCACCAACTGGCTTCTAGTTCTGGGTGCGTTCATGGTTGTCGGTTGGCTGGCCAGCCGTACCGCGCATATGTCCATGTCCAAAGGTGCACAATACGCGGCATTCGCTGGATTCATCGTTGCCGAAGCAATCATATTTGTACCGCTGCTCTTCATCGCGCAGTCGTACGCACCTGGTGTGATACAAAGTGCTGCTGGCGTAACCCTTATGGGTTCTGCAGGATTAACCGCCGTTGCCTTTATTACCGGCAAGGATTTTTCCTTCCTGCGCAGTGTGCTGATTTGGGGCGGCATGTTGGCTCTAGTTGCAATTATCAGCGCCGTAATTTTTGGTTTTGAACTTGGTACCTGGTTCTCGGTGGCCATGATTGGTTTTGCGGGTGCCGCCGTACTGTATGACACCTCCAACGTCATACATCACTACCCGAAAGACCGTTACGTTGCTGCTGGCATGGAATTATTCGCTTCCATCGCCTTGATGTTCTGGTACGTGTTGCGGTTGTTTCTTGCGACTCGCCGATGATAAAACAGTATGTACTCAAAAAGCCCCGCTACGCGGGGCTTTTTTATGGTGTGATTTTTTCTGTGTTGCCCATATAAGGTCTCAGTACGTCTGGAATCGAGATGCTGCCGTCTTCGTTTTGATTATTTTCCATTATGGCGATCAGCGTTCGTCCCACAGCGAGGCCGGAACCGTTCAAGGTGTGGATGAGCTCCGGTTTCTTCATATCCTTCGATTTCCAACGCGCCTGCATGCGACGCGCCTGGAAATCTTCGCAGTTACTACAGGAAGAAATTTCCCGGTACCTTTCCTGCCCTGGTAACCAGACTTCCAAGTCGTAGGTTTTTGCCGCTGCAAAACCGGTATCTCCGGAACACAATGTTACAACTCTGTATGGCAATTCCAGCAGTTGCAGGATTTTTTCCGCGTGGCCCGTCAGTTCTTCCAGTGCGGCATAGGAATCTTTCGGTTTGACTAGTTGCACCAACTCTACTTTCTCAAACTGGTGCTGACGAATCATGCCGCGCGTGTCCTTTCCGTACGAGCCCGCCTCCGACCGAAAGCATGGCGTGTATGCAACAAACTTCATTGGCAATAAATCCGCAGCTATAATTTCATCACGTACCAGATTAGTAAGGGGCACTTCAGCGGTTGGAATCAATAATAACTCACGTTCCAGCTCAGCTTCACTTGACCCACCTGTAGCAAAAAGATCTTTACGAAATTTTGGCAACTGGCCAGTACCCTGTAGCGCTTCCGGTATAACCAGGTATGGCACATAAACTTCCTGGTAACCGTGTTCTTGAGTGTGAATATCAAGCATGAATTGCGCCAGTGCGCGGTGTAGCCTTGCCAGCTGATCGCGTATGACGATGAAACGCGCGCCGGAAAGTTTCGCAGCCGTTTCGAAATCCAGTGATCCCCCGCCCAACTCAATGTGATCTTTCACATTAAATGGAATTTTTCGTGGTTTCCCGTATTTATGTTTCTCGACGTTTTCTTGCTCGTCATTTCCGACCGGTACATCGTCATGTAAAAGATTTGGCATATCCAACTGTAAACCCAATAATTCTTCCTGAACTTGCGCCAATTCATTGCCCGTCGATTTCAATGTTTCGCCGATGTTCCCGACTTCTTGCTTCAGTGCGTCGACGTCTTCGCCGGAAGATTTGGCCTTACCGATCGCTTTAGATTTGGCGTTACGTTCAGCCTGTATAGTTTCCAGCCTCACCTGCAGCGACTTACGGCTGGATTCCAGTGACTTGTACCGGTCGATATCGAGTTCGTAGCCGCGTTTCGCCAGGTTTTCTGCGACTTGGGCTATCTCGGTACGGAGCAATTTTGGGTCAAGCATTTGATCCAAGTTCCCTTAATCTATTCACTATCAACTAATGTAGCCTGCCAGGTCACGATGTGCCCCGGGTCAATTATTTCGCGTATATGTTCCAGTGTGGTCGCAATACGCGCGGGATCATCAAAAAACTCCACCACCAACGGCAGGTCGGTGCTCAGGTCGATCAGACCTGCCTGGTGAATCTTGCCCGACGGACCAAACCCCATACCGAGCCTACTGCACCACCCATACCGATTGCTAAAACCATTGACACTTAGCACCGCCCATGCCGATTACTAAAACCATAGTCACTTAGCACCGACCATACCAATTGCCAAAACCATAGTCATAATTGATTGGTAATCCTGTAACCGCCGGATTCAGTAATGCCGGAATAATAATACGTTTTTCTTCAAACCGCCCGATCTGATACAGTTTCAACCCACTGCATTATCTGTCTCGAGCGCCGCGCCGCAAAGATGCCAAGAGCAATTCCAAGCAGGTTTGCTGCGATATCAAGCCACTCCCCGCTACGCCACGGCAACCAATATTGAATCATTTCAATCCCGCTGCTGAAAACCAATAATCCTACAATTACTCTACTGAATACCTGTCCGCCGAATACACCAGCGAAAATAGTGGCCGGTAAAAAATACAGTGCAATATGCACCAATTTATCAAGATTGTTTACGGGTACTTGCACGGGAACCGGTACAATACCAACAACAAACGTCAGCACGAGACTAATCTTGGCTGCCAGTAACCAGCCGGTTTTGAATCTTAATTCAGTAGCGGGAAGCTCATCGGTCACTGTGTCTCTACATCCAAACCGATCACGTCAACGTTTTCAGGAGGATTGAACTGAAACAGCGAATCCGGCAGTTCCGGGTTTTCCGTGAACTCCTGAAACTCTATCGTGGTAGTCTGACCTAGCGTGTCCTGCAAGATCATGACGTCCGGCTTGGCGTCCCTGAAACCGATTCTGACAAAAATAAAATCTGAATCCTGGACCCTTGGTGCTAAACCGAACCACGCGACACCGCCTGTTTCACCCTCATACGTCACGTCAAAGTTCTCTTCAATTGCCACATCACCGCCCAGCAACAGGGCCGGGGAATTGGCAAGTGTTTCATCCAGCTGCTTGACCGTAACCTGCGCGAGTTCGATATCGTACAACCATAATTGATCGCCATCCGAAACGATCTGCTGTTCAAAGGGAGTGTAATAATCCCAACGAAACTTGCCCGGGCGGGATAACTGGAACTTGCCTTTAGCTTCCTGCACGGTAGTCCCATCCTCACTGCTTACCGATTGCCGGAATTCGGCTTCCAGCGTAGTAATCCGACTGATATACCCATTTAATGCCTCCGCTGGCGTAATCGACGCAGC
>JAZFYH010000077.1:0-4414 GCA_036443475.1 Gammaproteobacteria bacterium
GGATGTCAATGACATCTTCCTGTACCCCTTCGATAGTCGTGTACTCGTGCAGTACTCCCTCGATTTCCGCCTCAACCACGGCACTGCCTGGCATGGAGGAAAGTAGAATGCGGCGCAGCGCATTGCCAAGGGTGTGGCCAAAACCACGTTCCAGTGGTTCAAGCACAACCCGTGCACGCCGTTCGTTCTTGATATTGACATCAACAACACGCGGTTTGAGAAATTCAGATACTGAGCTCTGCATGCAGATAATCCTCGCTTTTACTTGGAGTACAACTCGACAACTAGGTTTTCGTTAATATCCGGCAGGATGTCGGGGCGCTCTGGCACCGACTTAAACACACCGGAAAATTTCTTTTCGTCCACTTCCACCCATTCTGGCAAACCAACCTGCTTGGCAATTTCCATCGCGCTCTGGATCCGCAACTGCTTGCGTGATTTCTCGCTGATGGAAATTTCCTCGCCAGCCTTCACCTGGTAGGAAGGAATATTTACCGAACTGCCGTTTATCTTGACGGCCTTGTGGCTGACCAGTTGGCGTGCCTCGGCACGCGTGGCAGCAAAGCCCATGCGATAAACCACGTTATCCAGACGGCATTCCAGCAGCTGCAATAGATTTTCACCGGTTGAGCCGGAACGTCTTGCAGCTGTCTTGTAATAATTGCGGAATTGACGCTCCAGCACACCATACATACGGCGCAGTTTCTGCTTTTCGCGCAGCTGCAGGCCATAGTCTGACAGACGGCTACGCCTCTGGCTTTTTTGGCCCGGCACCGACTCGATGCGGCACTTCGATTCCAGCGAACGTACACCACTCTTTAGAAAAAGGTCTGTGCCTTCACGCCGTGACAGCTTACATGTGGGCCCGATATATCTAGCCATGTTCTCTTGTCCCCTTTAAACGCGACGTTTTTTCGGCGCACGACAACCGTTATGCGGTATCGGTGTAACGTCCGAAATGCTCATGATCTTGAAACCGATGGCGTTCAATGCGCGCACGGCCGACTCACGGCCCGGGCCAGGGCCCTTCACACGCACTTCCAGGTTTTTCACCCCGTATTCCTGGGCAACGTTACCGGCCCGTTCGGCGGCAACCTGCGCGGCGAATGGTGTGGACTTGCGTGAACCGCGAAAGCCCGACCCACCCGCCGTGGCCCAGCACAGAGCGTTACCCTGCCGGTCGGTGATGGAAATAATTGTGTTGTTGAAAGAAGCGTGCACGTGAGCGATCGCGTCGACCACGGTCTTTTTCACTTTCTTTCTCGGTTTACTTGGCTGTGCCATCGTTATCTACCTAATTTCAGTGTTCAGTTTCTGTTACTTGGATACGGGCCGTCGTGGACCCTTTCGACTACGTGCGTTGGTGCGTGTACGCTGGCCGCGGACAGGCAGGCCACGTCGGTGACGAATACCACGGTACGTGCCCAGGTCCATCAATCGTTTTACGTTCATAGAGATTTCCCGACGCAGATCACCCTCCACCGGGTACTTGGCAACTTCCACGCGTAACTTGTCGACCTGATCCTCTGTTAAATCCTTTACTTTAGCGCTTTGCTCAATACCGGCAGCATCGCAAATCCGTATAGCACGGGTCCGGCCTATGCCGTAGATCGCCATCAAGGCGATAACCGTGTGCTTGTGCACCGGAATGTTGATACCTGCTATACGGGCCATGCTACTTTTTCTCCTTAAACCGACACACTCTTTCGTATGCCGGAAAATAATTTTTTCTGAAAACCATTACTTTAACCCTGAACTTTTACATTAACTTTGAACTTTTGCCTCAACCCTGAACCTGCTTGTGGCGGGGATCCGTACAGATCACGCGCACTTTGCCGTTGCGACGAATAATCTTGCAGTTACGACACATTTTCTTGACTGATGCTCTGACTTTCATTTTCAAATCCTCTTCACATCGCGCCCGGTCAGCGGATTGATCCGGCCCGGCCATAACCTTTCAGGTTTGCTTTCTTTAGCATTCCCTCGTACTGGTGTGACAACATGTGCGCCTGTAACTGCGACATGAAGTCCATTACCACAACAACGATGATCAATAACGACGTGCCACCGAAATAAAATGGCACGTTCCACCTTAAAATCATGAATTCGGGCAACAAGCATATTGAGGTAATATAAATCGCCCCCCACAGAGTTAGCTTGGTCAGTACGCCATCCACATACTCTCCGGTCTGCCGGCCGGGTCGCACACCCGGGATGAATGCGCCGGACTTCTTGAGGTTTTCTGCCGTATCCTTGGAATTGAAAACCAGCGCGGTATAAAAGAAACAAAAGAATGCGATCATGCCACCGTAAAAAAATGTGTATACCGGCTGACCGGGTTGCATCGTCGCGGCAATGTCCTGCAGCCAGGACAGGCCTTCCGTCGTACCAACCCAGGAACCGATGGTAGCCGGGAACAAAATAATGCTGGACGCAAAAATCGGCGGAATGACACCTGCCATATTCAGCTTCAGCGGCAAATGCGTGGTCTGGCCACCAATGACTTTCCGACCCTGCTGGCGCCGCGCGTAGTTGACCGTAATACGACGCTGCCCGCGTTCGACGAATACCACAAAAAACGTCACTGCCAGCGCCAAAGCAAGAATGCCCAGCACCAGGCCATACGACAGCTGCCCGGTACGCGCCAGCTCCAGGGTGCCGCCGATTGCGGCCGGCAGTCCGGCCACGATGCCGGCAAAAATAATCATGGAAATACCATTACCGATACCACGCTCGGTCACTTGTTCGCCCAACCACATCAGGAACATGGTGCCGGTCACCAGCGTAACCGCAGTCGTGAACACGAAGCCGATACCTGGATAAATCACCACGCCTTGTTTTTGCAGTGCAACGGCGACACTAACCGACTGGAAAGTAGCCAGGGCGACCGTGAAATACCGTGTGTACTGGGTAATGCGACGTCGGCCGGCTTCGCCTTCCTTCTTAATGGCCTCGAGTGTCGGCACAACAACTGTCATCAATTGCATGATGATGGACGCCGAGATGTACGGCATGATGCCCAACGCGAAGATTGACAAACGCTCTAACGCACCACCGGAAAACATGTTGAACATGTCGAGAATGGTGCCCTGCTGTGAATCGAACAGCCGACTGAACGCCGCCGAGTCAATGCCAGGCACGGGAATATGCGTACCGATACGAAAAATAACAATCGCACCGAGCACGAAAAACAGGCGCCGACGAAGCTCGGCGAGTTTGCCGATATCCCCGATCGAGCTCAAAACGTTGCCGGCAGTACGTGACATGTCAGTCCTCTACCTTGCCGCCCGCGGCTTCAATGGCCGCACGCGCACCCTTGGTTACGGAAATGCCTTTTAGCGTCACGGCCTTTTTGATCTCGCCTGACGCAATAACTTTTACCTTGTCGGTCTGTCCATCAACCAGGCCGACTGTTTTCAGTGCCAACAAATCAATGACATCTGCTTCCACGGTTGCAAGTTCGTGCAGTCGCAGCTCAGCCACAAAACGGCAGCGACGCGAGCTGAAACCGACCTTGGGCAAGCGGCGCTGCAAGGGCATCTGGCCACCTTCAAAACCGACTTTGTGATAACCGCCGGAACGTGACTTCTGGCCTTTGTGACCCCTGCCGGATGTCTTGCCCAGGCCCGAGCCGATACCACGCCCTAGTCGCTTGCCGGACTGCTTGCTTCCTGCAGCGGGTTTTAGATTGTTCAGTCGCATTTCAGGCTTCCTCGACTTTCAACATGTAAGACACTTTATTAATCATGCCGCGATTCTCAGGCGTATCTTGTACCGAAACGCTATGGTGCATGCGACGCAAACCGAGCCCTCGCACACAATCCTGGTGCGCCTTCAGTCTTCCGTGCACGCTCTTTACCAGCGTCACTTTGATTTCATTGTTTGCCTTGGCCATGGCTTACCCTAAAATTTCTTTCACGGTTTTACCGCGCTTGCTCGCGATCATCTCGGGAGACTTGGCGGTCTTTAGCGCCTGCATGGTTGCACGCACCACATTTATCGGGTTGCGCGAACCCACGCTCTTTGCCAACACGTTCCTAACGCCGGCGCATTCAAACACTGCGCGCATCGCACCCCCGGCAATAACACCGGTACCTTCGGAAGCCGGCTGCATGTATACACGAGTTGCGCCATGCCGACCCTTCATTGCGTAGTGCAAGGTGCCTTCGTGTATGGCCACAGTTGTCATATTCTTGCGCGCCTGCTCCATCGCCTTCTGTATAGCGACCGGCACCTCGCGTGCCTTGCCGTAACCGAAACCAACCTTACCGTCGCCATCGCCTACGACCGTAAGCGCGGTAAAACCGAACTGGCGACCACCCTTGACCACCTTGGCGACACGATTAACGGTAACCAATTTTTCCTGGAGACTGTCGCTAAATTGTGCGTTTTCGACCTTTGCCATGTTTGACAA
>JAZFYH010000078.1:0-8541 GCA_036443475.1 Gammaproteobacteria bacterium
TCAAAACGTGTGTACAGGAAACTTTCCTGGTGGTGCGACAAACACCACTTGGCCATGATGGAACCACCCCGCGACACGATGCCGGTGACACGTTTTGCCGTCATGGGTACAAACGGCAGGCGCACCCCGGCATGAATGGTGAAGTAGTCCACGCCCTGCTCGGCCTGCTCGATCAATGTGTCGCGGAAAATTTCCCAGTTGAGCTCTTCGGCCTTGCCGTCGACTTTTTCCAATGCCTGGTATATAGGCACGGTGCCGATGGGTACCGGCGAATTGCGTAGAATCCACTCCCGTGTCTCGTGGATATGCTTGCCGGTGGAAAGATCCATAACCGTGTCACCGCCCCAGCGAATGGCCCACACCATTTTTTCTACTTCTTCTTCGATGCCGGAACTGACCGCCGAATTGCCGATGTTGGCATTGATCTTCACCAGGAAATTGCGGCCGATAACCATCGGCTCGAGTTCCGGGTGATTAATATTTGCCGGAATGATGGCGCGACCGGCAGCGACTTCTTCGCGCACGAATTCGGGGGTAATTTTGTTGGGCAAACGCGCGCCGAAATGTTCCCCCGGATGTTGCTTCAGATATCCAACCGCCTCGTAGGATTCACGCAGTTCCGCCAAACGTAGGGATTCGCGAATAGCGATGTACTCCATTTCAGGGGTCACTATGCCCTGCCGCGCGTAATGCATTTGGGATACGTTATGGCCTCTGCGGGCACGTCTTGGATTACGCGGCTCCGGGAAGCGAATTTCGGCAAGCTTGTCATCTGCTAGGCGTTGCCGGCCGTACTCCGAACTCAGTGCAAGCAATTGTTCCGTGTCGTTTCGTTCCAGAATCCACGGTGCACGATATGGCGCCAATCCGCTCACAAGATCGATGTCGATTTGCGGGTCCGTGTAGGGACCTGAGGTGTCGTAAATGGTAACGGGTGGATTGATGTCGTTCCCTGACAGTCCTGTCGTGGGTGACTGTTCGATTTCACGCATCGGCACCTGCACGTCAGCACGGCTGCCTTGAACATGAATTTTCCTGGCACCCGGAATAGGTTTGACGACTTCATCGGCAAGTTGACGCGTACGCTGGCGCAGCGATTCTGGAATAGCGCTCATAGGTTTCCTCGGTTCCGTTACTCGAATCGGCTTGAGTCACGGTACAATAGAAACACGGTAATGCAAGCTGATACACCGCGCAAACTTGCATAAACCTGCTTGCCATGTCAGGCCAAACTGCTTACGCTTTCGGCCCCGAATGAAACAAGTCTTGCTGCATCCAGATGAATCTCGAACAGGCACGTGAATTCATGATTGAACGCCAGGTACGTACCTGGGAAGTGCTGAACCCTGTGGTGCTTGAGGTGTTGCGCAGCATTCCGCGCGAAGACTTCGTCCCGGGGCGGTTCAAAAACCTGGCTTTTGCCGATATCTTCATCCCACTGGGGCATGGCGAAGTGATGATGACGCCAAAACTGGAGGGCCGTGTTTTGCAGGCGCTCGACATCGGTGCCCAAGACCGTGTGTTGGAAATCGGCTGTGGCAGTGGGTTTTTGGCAGCCTGCCTGGGCGCCATGGCGAATCGCGTCCTCAGTGTTGATCTGCGCGCCGATTTCATCAAAACCGCGCAGCAAAATATTGAAACCGCTGGGCTGGGTAATGTGGAGCTGGCTGTACAGGATTCGGCGCTACTCAATTGGACCGATGAACAGTTTGATGTGATTGTTATTTCCGGCTCAATGCCCGCCCTTGATGAGAGCTTTACCGGCCACCTCAAGACCGGTGGTCGTCTGTTCGCTGTTATCGGCGACGGCCCGATGCAGGAGGCAATGCTAATGACTCGCATGTCGACCAGCAGCCTCACTAGTGAAAGCCTGTTTGACACCGATTTGCCGCCGCTGCGCAATATTTCAGGGCGAGTAGCGTTTCAATTTTGAACCAACGCCCCGTGGAACGAATCTCAGCTTGTAATGTCGTAGAAGAGACGTTGCTGCTATTATTGCGGCGCATCATGCGGATGGGCATGCCTCCAGAAATGCTTGCTAGCACTGGCTTTGAGGCTGGTCGAATGGGGTTACAATCCGTTGATATAGTGATATAGTTGACTAATACACTGACTCGCTTGGGAAAAGCACAATGAAACGATTCCTGGTATCCGCCACGCTCGCCGCCATGGCGGTTCTTATCACGCCCGTTGCGCAGAGTGACGACCTCTGGGAGGTCTACCAGCTGGCGTTGGATAACGATCCTCAAATACGCGAAGCCGCTGCCAATCGGCGCGTCGCGGTCGAGAACAAACCGCAGGCCATTGCCAACTTGTTGCCGCAATTGGACCTGTCCGCCACCGAGCAGACTCAACAGGATCGGACGGGTTCCCAGTCGTTCTTTGATTCGGGCAGTCTGCAGAATGTTTCACTGCCACTGGACCAGCAGACAGAAAACACCAGCATTACTCTCACCCTGCGGCAAAGTGTTTTCAATTGGGGCTCCTGGGCTCAGATTCGCCAAGCGAATTCGCAGGTAGCGCAGGCGGAAGCGGATTACCAGAATGCCCAGCAAGACCTGATTATCCGGGTGTCCCAAGCGTACTTTGATTTGTTGGGCGCCCGGGATCGGCTGGAACAGGGGCGTGCGACGACCGTGTCAGTCGGTCGCCAGCTGGAACAGACCAAGAAACGCTTTGAGGTCGGCTTGATAGCCATCACCGACGTGCAGGAATCCCAATCCGCTTACGACACTGCCGTTGCAGCCGTGATTGCTGCGGAACGCAATCTTGCCACGGCGCGTGAGGGTCTGCGAAGCATCGTTGGCGTCTACATTGATCCGTATACATTGCGCACCGACCTGCCGTTAATTCCGCCGGACCCGCAGGATGACGAGCAGTGGGTTAGCACAGCGATGTCGCAAAATCTGAGTCTTATCTCGGCACGCCTGGGCATGGATATTGCCACTGAAGGCTCGGCACGCTCACGGTCTGCGCATTATCCGACCCTTGATCTTGTCCTGTCGCGCAACAAGTTTGACCAGCAACAGGAATCCATCATTGCTGGCGTTTTGTCGCCCTCCGAAGTCGATGTGGATACCAACACGGTGCGGTTGCAGTTACAGGTCCCCATTTTCAATGGCGGCCGGATTCGTTCACAGGTCAGGCAAGCTGTGGCGCGCGAAGACGCCGCCAAGGAAATATTTAACCGCACTGTGCGTAATACAGAATTTCAGACTCGTGACTTCTACCTTGGAGTAATTTCCGAAATGTCCCGGGTTGGCGCGCTCCGCCAGGCCATGCTGTCTTCGGAAACTGCGTTGCGTGCTACCGAAGCAGGATTCGAGGTGGGTACGCGCACCACGGTTGATGTTCTGGACGCCAGACGACGCGTGTTCGAGGCGCGCACGGCTTACCTGCAGAGCCGGTACGACTACGTGATGAATACCTTGCGTCTGAAAACTGCAGCAGGTTTGCTGCAGGCAACGGATGTTCGAGATGTATCGCGCTGGATGGAGCCATACGCCGGGGTTAATGACAATTGATTCAATTACCCTGCCGTTTGTAATGCGGTAATACCTGGCGTACCTGTTGTAGAGCGCTTTCCAAGGAACCACGGTTCTTTTCGACAACAACGCGCGCAGCTTCCCCAAGTTGCGCGCGTTTTTCATTGTCGTCCAACAAACGTATGGCTTCTTGAGCCAATTCACGTTCGCTGTTTACCATGATCAGACCGCCCTGCCTCAGCAATTCGTCGGCAATGGTTGGCGCATTGAAATGGTATCGTCCCGTCAGGATTGGCAATCCTAGTGCGGCGGGTTCAACAAGGTTGTGGCCGCCAAGCGGTACCAGTGAACCGCCAACGAAAACCAGATCGGCAGCGGAATAAAAATCAAGCAGTTCACCCAACGTATCCACTATGAGAAGGCCTTCCGGTCTAGTCGTGACACGAGAATATAAAGTAACAGAGAAATTCTGCTTACGTGCCAGTTGTTCGATGCTAGCCGCTCGCTCCGGATGCCTCGGAACGATAATGACGGAGGCATCTGCACGTGCATCGCAGAGTTCCCTACATGCACTGAGGACCAGTTCGTCTTCACCCACTCGCGTGCTCGCCGCCAGAAAGACGCGGCGATTGGCAAACCATTCCGCACGTATCGCCCTACCGCGCTCTATGGAAGATGCTGGAATCTCCAGGTCGAACTTCAAGTTGCCCGTTACAACAATTCGCTCACCCGGTACACCGAGCGAGGCGAATTTCGTTGCATCTTCATCAGTTTGTGCGGTTACGTACGATACATTCTGCATAGTTGCACGCAGGAAATTGCCGAGCTTACTGTATGCGCGCACGGATGAATCACTCAGCCTTGCGCTTGCATAAACCAGCGGTACATTGCGCTTGCCGAGAAGCTCAAACAGATTTGGCCAAATTTCCGTTTCGACGATTACGCAACAACTGGGGCGCGTTTGATTGAGAAATCTGATCAGGATGGATGAAAGATCATAGGGAAATCGCGTAACCCGTACATGATCCTGAAATACAGTTTGGAAGCGCTGTACACCAGCAGAAGTAAAAGCGGTAAGTAACAGGTGACAATCCGGGTAAAGTTTTTGTAATGACTTTACTAGTGGAATGGCAGCCTGCACTTCACCGAGCGAGGCCGCGTGAACCCAGATTACGCGACCACTTGGCATCGGTTCGATAAACGCAAACCGTTCCAGCCAGTTATCAGGTCGCCGAGTTTGCCGCAATGCGCGCCAATGTGTGACAAGAAAGATAGCTGGCAGCAACAAAACAAGCAGAAAGCCGTATAAAAGGCGCGTTACCCAGGTCGTCATTTGCCACGAAGTTTTTCAATTATGGATGTCGATGATCGGCCGGCATGATACCTAAGGATCTTTACGGTTCCACCTCCGCGCGTAACGCAATCGTATCCGGCGATGTCCGCAGGCTTGTAGTCACCACCTTTGACCAGCAGATCGGGTAGTACAGTGCAAATCAATTTTTCGGGTGTTTCCTCGGAAAATGAAACCACCCAGTCAACGGAGTCCAGCCCGGCCAACACGCTCATACGCTCTTCAACAGTCAGGACAGGTCGCCCAGCACCCTTCAGGCGGGAAACTGAGGCATCATCGTTTACCGCTACAATCAACCTGTCTCCAAGCTGGCTGGCTTCTTTTAAATACGCCACGTGGCCAGCGTGCAGGATATCGAAACAGCCGTTGGTCATGACGATCGATTCGCCATGTTTTCGGGCGTTCCCAACCAATTCGAGCAACTCAGTTTGACTGATGACCCGATGCGCACCTTCGATGTCGCGACGTGCAGCTATCTGCAATTCCGAGGCCGAAACGCTCGCCGCCCCCAGCCGTGCAACAACCAGCCCGGCACCTAGATTTGCAATACGCGCTGCATTTAAAACGGATGCACCTGCGCCTATTGACGATGCCAACAGCGCAATAACCGTGTCTCCAGCTCCGGTAACATCGAATACTTCCCTTGTCTCAGCCGGTAAATGCACTGGATCGCAGTCTTTTTGAAACAACGACATGCCTTTTTCGCTGCGCGTTACCAGCAATGCGTCGAGTCCGAGCGACTGCATCAGTTGCATGGCTTTTGTTTCAAACTCTGTTTCATTTGCACATACCCCAGCCACGACTTCAAATTCAGGATAGTTTGGGGTGAGCAGAGTTGCGCCAGCATATTTTTCGAAGTCGCCGCCCTTTGGATCGACCAACACCGGCTTGCCGGCCTGCCTGGCAATTTTAATCAGACTTGATACGCCACCTAACGTACCCTTGGCGTAGTCAGAAAGAATTACTGTATTGGTTTTTTTCAGTTGTGCCGTAAACAGCTTTTCCAGTGCCGGGAGCTCCGCTTCGGACGGGCCACTTTCGAAATCCAGGCGTATCAGTTGTTGATTCCGACTGATAACGCGTAACTTGGTAATTGTCTCCATTTCAGCTACGGCATGAATGCCACAACCGATGCCGTTTTCCTGCAAGCATTTCGCCAGCAGTACCGATTCTGCATCTTTACCGGTTATACCTACCACATTGCAGCTTGCTCCTAGCGATGTGATGTTCATCGCAACGTTACCCGCGCCGCCTGGCTTTTCCACTGTATCCTCGATCCGCACAACAGGAACTGGCGCTTCGGGTGAAATACGCCCGGTCTGCCCGAACCAATACCGATCCAGCATCAAGTCTCCGGCAACCAGCACGGTTACGTTTTTGAAATCCGGTATAGTCAGCTTGGTCATACAGAATCAGCCTTCGTATCGCGACGCAATAATAGCATACCGGTCTTGGCGCAATTGCGCGTCAATACTCGAGAAAGCTAGAATCCCCACTTCATTGGTCACGTGTTATAACAAGCAAGTTATGGACAACGCCTCAGAACAATCCTTCACCAATTTCCTTGCTCCCAAGTACTGGCCTATTTGGCTGGTGCTCGGATTCTTGCGCGCAAGCGTTGTGTTGCCTTATCGATTGAAACTGATGCTTGGAAAGTTGGTTGGACGCTTGGTTCACATGACCGCACGTCGACGCAGAATCATTACCAATATGAATTTTGGCTTGCTGTATCCGGAAGGCACTGACGCGGAACGCAAAGAGTTCGTAAGAAAACATTTTGATTCCATTGGTATGGGCACATTCGAAATCGCGATGTGCTGGTGGGCCAGCGAAAAAAAATTGCAGCCGCTGGTGCGGATCGAGGGAATGGAAAATGTCGAATCTGCCTTGCAACACGGTAAGGGTGTCATCCTGCTAAGCGCGCATTTCACGACCCTGGAAATTGGTGGACGCCTGCTTGGCTTGTTCACCAATTTTGATCTCATGTACAGACCAAACAAGCATCTGATGCTGGATTGGATAATCGCCATACATCGCAAGTTGCATTTTGATCACGTCATTCCGCGCGATGACATTCGCGCACTGCTTAGAAGCCTGAAAAAGAACCGTATCGTGTGGTATGCGCCCGACCAGGGTTACCTCGGCAAGAACTATGTACGGGTGCCCTTCTTTGGCATGCCGGCACCGACCAATACCGCAACTTCACGCATCGCCAAGGCCAGCGGCGCAAAGGTTCTACCGTTTATGGTCAAGCGCTTGCCTGGCGCGGAAGGCTACCTGCTGAAAATCCAACCACCACTTGATGATTTTCCGTCAGGTGACAACATTGCCGACGCAACACGTATTAATGCAATTATCGAAACAGATGTTCGGCAGAACATGGGGCAATATCTGTGGTGTCATAACCGGTTTAAAGACTGGTCTTACCTGGAACTGCTTTAGTCACGTAGCACTTTTGCATGCGCATCAACCAAAGCTTGCCAGCCGACTACATGACGAGTTTCTTCCGGTGTCTTGCCTAGCAGCTTAGTCAACGAACGCCGCAATCGTCGGATATTTTTATTACACCATCTCCCGCGAACTGACATTTTTTTTGCCCGGTCAAAGTCAATCAAACTGACACCGGAATCATGTACCAGGATGTTGTGCGCGTTAAGGTCCGCGTGCCAAATGTTTTGGCGATGCAATTGGGCAATGACTTTGCCGATTTCTTGCCACTTTAAAAAATCGATGTCTTCATTGAGCAAAGACGATAAGGGTTTCCCTGCTAGGCGTTCCACAATAATTTGGCCACGATAGCTAGGAAATCCGAAGCGTTCGATTCGCGCAGCAACTGGTCGCGGCACAGGCAAGCCGGCATTTACCAGCGTCTCCAGCATCGACCACTCTCGGAATGGTCGTGAGCTCTCTTCACCAGTCCAAAAGTAACGATCTCTAATGATTTTCCCCGGCAATCCACCACGTAGGTAATGGCGTAAAACAAACCGGCCGACCGATGAACACACGAACCAAGCTGAGCCTCGCCCACCAGGTGTCGACTCAATATCTCCTGTCGATTTCCAAAACTCCGGAAAAAACCAATCCCCACTTACCGGTTCTTTGCCGGTAACAAGTTCATCGTATAGGATGACGGTCTTTCCATCTGTCGAAACTGTTTTGGTCACTACATGCCTGTCCTTGAAAATCTTGAACGCATTTGCGTCCTCAGGTTATCGGCCATAGGGGACATCTGCCACGCATTGCCTGTAGTTCGCACTCTACAGGATGCGTACCCGTCCGCGAACATCACATGGATTATCGGCAAGCTTGAAGCAACGCTAATCGGTGATATTCCTGGTATCGAGTTTATCATTTTCGATAAACGGGGCGGATGGCGGGAACATGCAAGAGTCGGTGCATTACTCAAGGGGCGCAACTTCGACGTGTTGTTACACATGCAGGTCGCGCTACGCGCCAGCTTGCTCTCATTGAGGGTTTCGGCAAAAACCCGCGTTGGCTTTGACCGAGCACGCGCAAAGGATTTCCAATGGTTGTTCAGCAACCGGAAAATTCCTGCTCAGTCCCGGCAACACGTGATTGACGGGCTGTTTGGGTTTGCACGGGCAATTGGCATTGAACAACGGATTATCAGCTGGGACATACCATTATCCGATGCTGATCTCGCGTTTGCAGATTCCACCTGTGGGGCAACACCCACCCTAGTTA
>JAZFYH010000079.1:0-6605 GCA_036443475.1 Gammaproteobacteria bacterium
GGATGAGGCTAAAGGCTTTTTCGAGAAAGCGGAAAAGCTCAGCCCGCGTGATCCACTGCGGTGGGCATTTACTGTCGTCCATGCGTTGGCCTGTATCCTTGCCGGCGAGAATGAGGACGCCGTCTTTTGGGCCCACAAGACCATGCAAAATCCACACTCGACCGGCTATTGGCCACACGCGGTACTCGCTGCTGCTAGCGCGAACCTTGATCGATTAGATGACGCGCGTAAGGGGATTGATACGGCTTTGAAGGAAAAGCCGGACCTCTCGTTGGCTTACTTGGAAAAGACACTGCCGACAAAGGAGCCGGGTGGCCTTAAACCCTACCTCGACGGCCTGCGCAAGGCGGGGTTGCCGGAGTAAGAGTAGGAAACCGGCGCGGCTATTCAAGCGGCGTTTGGGAGGAGTTGCTTCGCATATCGATTTCCAAAAAAACTCACAAGAACTTGATACTTCTAGGAGTGAACTGCACTTGTATTGGGGATTTTTTTCGTAACCAACTGGCTGAACTTCCGCTAATGCCGATTGCTGCCGATGGCTGAGACAATTTCTCGAACAGTTGAAGGGCGGCTAATAGGCGAAAGCAGACATTGGTGAACTGCATACTTTTAATGCGACGCCAATTCTACGAATGACCGCTTCCGCCTAAAAGCTGCCCTTCAGCTAACTACGAAAAAATCTCGACGACAGGCAGCAACCGGCCAGGAGCCGTCGTTCACATCCAACTATGATGAAAAACCAAACTATGCGAAGAACCCAAGGTTTTGGCAGAGGTTGAAGCAAGACATTTACCACCTTCGCCGGGCCAGCATAGGCAGTGAGCCTGAGGAACTTATTCAAATTGCCAGTTGGCTGACAGGTTTAAATAGTAAAGCCCGACATCGTTGTAATCGCCTGCAACAGCGTTTTATTTATTGATATTTCCCGAAAATGTCTATTGCCGACCACTTGCCAAAATGCAAGCTGCAAGTGTCTCGGTAGCGAAACGCCATTCACGTTGTCTTGCATTGTCACAAAGTAACTGGCACAAGCCCTCTTCGACTGTCGCCGAACCTGTTACGGTCAAAGTCTTTCCGATAACTGATGCGTCGGCACCTGCGTGTGCGCCGAGTCGATCGAGAAGCATATGAATGCTCTCCTTATCGTTATTTTTCCCCAATATTTGAATGGCTGAATGTCGTAATCCGACAAATTCGTAATCGAGGAATTGCACCGCTTTGTCGCGTATTACTTCAATATTATTCGGATTTTCTGAAAGCGCTCTTAGCGTAGCAAGTTGACGCCACGGATCAGCATCATCCAGTAGGTCTAGCAGTATTTTATCAGTTTCATTAGCAGAAAACTCTCCAAGCAGTGCGATCGCAGCGATAGCCATATTGTTCCGGTTTTCGTTGAGTAGCGACTTGCAAATATCGATTACCCGTAAACTGAGGGTAGTATCGGACCACCCGGCAGCACTTGGCCACGTATGGGATAGTGAATAAATAGCGGCTTCATTCAGATCGGTATCGGGATACTCGAGTGCCTCCACCAGAGCAGTTAATAAATTCGGAGTCAATATTTCTGCACTGGCTCTGGTAATAGATCGGGCGATATCGAGATCCAGTGAAATATCGGGTGTCAGGCTGATATGCTTCGCTTTTGGCCAATGCGACGTGGAACCAAGTAAGAGGCGATCGTGTTCGTCCAGGTTATCTTTCCAGTCATCGGTTTCGCTGTTGTTGTAGCGAGCCTCATCGTTAGCATTGAGAATAGATTCCAGTGTCGATAAGGAAATAACCTGTTCAGATACGGCAGGGGTAACCTCCGCATCCGATTCTTCCTCGGTTTCTCGTGTTTTCGAATCAGCTTTTTCCACGGGGATAGCGTCAGCGCAACGTGCTTTATTGTCTCGCAATACGACAAGCCTGTGTATCGACTCGCTGAGCACCTCCGCAAGATAATTTGCAGCGACCGTATTGCCATCATTCGCTTCGTCGGCTAATACAGCAACTGCACACAAACGCATATCACGAGCATCATCCGCCAACATTGATCTGGCCAGCACTTGCGTGTTTTTCCATTCACTTGGTTGTCCCGATAAATCCAGTCCTTTCTCAAGTTTTACCAAAGATCGAAGCGCAGATACCCTTAAGCGGGCTGGAAAGCGGTTGGTGCTGATCCAGCGATGTAGCGATCGCCTTGCTTCTATTCCCGCTATAGCAATAAGGGCGGGGGGAACGGCGTCGATGACAGAATCGTCAGTGTCAGATGCCAGTCTGTCAACGCTGCGAGCGAGCTGTATATGATTTGCATCACTGAGGACCAATGCCCCAAGTGCCGACAGGCGAACACTGGCCTCGGGATCAGCGAGTAACGATTTAATCAGTTGAGCATTGTTCTTTAGGTAAGATGCCGCGCAACTGCGAACTTTGGATGACGTATCCCGACATGCGATTTCGAGCAACGAATCGTCGGGCACGCGCTTGCCGATGGAGGATATAAGCGCAGCGCGAAATTCAGGGTCAGAGTCGGAATACAGCTTACGCAGTGTCAACAATTGAACGGTATCAGCACAGTTTCCAAGCTCGCTCACCGCATCACGACGCACACGTGAGCGGGCTCGTTGCGAAAGTTCAACTAGGCTCGCTATCCCTGCATCGCCAAGTTGGGCTAAAACAGCGCAAACCAGCGAACCAACATCTTCGGCTGCGTCTGAAAGCGCCAGTGAGGTCAGCATCTGCGCATCATCGGTACTACCAAGATTTCTCAACGCACTAATAGCCGCTTTCTGCGCCCGCAGACGGTCGTCAATATCACCTTCAATTTCATCCCAGGTTATTTCAATTACGTCTGCTGGGGTCTGAATCATTAGGTCATCTTCAGCAAGATCGAATGCAGCAATTTGACGAATGATTGGCAGCGCTTCGTTACAGTGCCATTCAGCCAATAGTGCAATCACTTCACATTTAACATCAATTTCTGGGTCGCCGGTGAGTGAGTCAATGAGCTGGGCAACATATCTGTCTGAAGTCAGTGGTTTAGTACAGACGCGCATGGCTACAACACTTTCGTGGCGCACATCAGGATCAGGATCTTCCCGGTGCATCGCAAGTGCATCCAACATCATTTGCAAGTCAGCTTGATCGACGATCGTTGGGGCAATAGCGCCAATGGCGCGAGCCGCATAAAAGCGGTGTGCTTCATTTTCGTGATCCAATAACCTGAGCAATACCGCTAATGGCCCAATGGAGCCAGTATACGCCGGAACAGCAGACGCGAGGTTTTCAGGAGGTTGATTCAACTAATATTGCGCCGCGCAAAAGACATGGAACGGAAGCTGTGTTTATAGGGTGATATCCCAATTTTCTTGATTTCACCGACTCCCATTTTGTAGTTATAGTTCCCACTGATCCAGTCCACAACGCGCCCTGCCAACGCGTTACCCGGGCTTTGCGTGTGCAGAAAATCCATATACAACATGCCCTTCTTGACTGCTGGAGTAACCATAGCAACAGCCGTTACAGCGGCGCTGGTTAACTCGATATGACCATTTTCCATCAGCTTGGAGAATTGAAAATCATCCGCTTCGACACCAACCATGGTGTGCTTCTGGTTGGGTACGCGATCGGAATGCACCATCACGTAATCGCCATTTTCAATACCTCGTGCGGCAGCGTCATCGGTATGAATTTCAACCCAGTTCTCGGGCCAGCGCTGTGTGATATATGGATTGCGGCGGTCATCGAATCCGGATTGCCAGCGTTCGTTGATACGCCCGGAAGTTACCCATAATTCCTTGCCCTTGGGTCGCAACCATTCCCAGTAGTCACTGTAAATATGCCAGGGTGATTTCTGAATATTCATTTTCCCGGTGTGCGTATTGAAGTGGGTCAGAGTTTTTCCAAACACGTTGGCACCTGCCGGGCCAGTCGCCGGTAACTTTCGGTTCACATCGTGAAGCCGTTTGGTTTCCACCAGTTGTCCGGTGTCGTCCATCAGCACCGGTGCCTGGATTCCATTGGTACCAAACTCGCCAAATTTCTTTTGTAAAGTCTTTCCTTCCCGGTGAGCCGCTACTTTTACCATGAAAAAATCTTTTCGGCTTCCTCGTGAAAACCGCGCTCCTTCTTCCAGCACCTCGTTGCTATCTTTCCAGTCGAATCCCTCGAATCCCATTCGTTTGGCGAGTTGCGCGACAATCCACCAGTCGGGTTTGGCCTGTCCCGGGGCATCATAAAATTTTGGGTACAAGCGAATTCGCCGCTCCCCATTCGCGCGGGTAAAGGTTTCCTCGCCCCATCCTGCAGCAGGAAAGACAATATCTGCGTATCGTGCGCCGATGGGATCGACCAGGTATATATCCTGGTTGAGCACCACGGTACCGCCCGAATCGACGCGACGTTTTAACGACTCGACTATCGCGTTTCGATCAAGCGAACGGACCTGGTGTGGATTGCGTACGGTAAGTTCTTCAAACTTTTCTGCCAAACTCTGCGAGCCGCACATCGCCTGAACCCAGGTTGTCCCGATAACGTGTGCAAGCCGTGTATGCCCAGACACAAAATAGCGGTCGGTATCGATGGCTCTTCTGCGACGACCCGGTAGCTTTTCCGGGCTCTTGTTGCGCGGGTATTTGCCCCCACGTAAGCCACCGCGCTGATGGCCGCCGGCGCGACCGATCATCTGGCCCGGGCGTCCACCACAACCACAGATAATTCCAAGTGCCGAGATCGCCTGAGTGTTGCCGGTATTATTCGACCAGTAAAAACCTTTTTCGATCATGATCGATGTTTTCGGTCGAGTACCGTCCGTTCTGGGTTTGGCTAGCCACTCGGCTGCCGTGTATATCTTGTCAACATCGACCTGGGCGACTTGCGCGGCTTTGCCGGGTTCAAATTCGGGCTGTGCAAGCAGCCACTTTTTCCAGTCCTCGAAACCCGAGGTCTGGAAAAGTCCCCAGGTAGTACGCCACTGCCAGGGCGTATTTCGAGTTCCCTGTCCAAACCCCGAAGATGATTCCCATTTATTGTTAACCCAGTCACGAATCCACTTGGTGTCTTCCCAGCCATTTTCGACAATAACACGCGCAATCGCGTTAACCACCAATAGATCCGTGCCCGGTTGGATATCGAGCCACATGCCACCGTTTTTGACACCATAGGCGACACCCGTAGTCGAGCGCGGCACCATGAAAATCGCTTTTTGACCGCGTTGGATACCCCGCATAATCCAGTCTGTAAACAGTATGGTCTTGGTTTCATAGGGATCGGTTCCGCACATCAGCAGAGTTTCGGCATCGCGCCAATCCTCGTAAGACGGACCGAAATTATCGATACCGGCGTCGCGGAATCCTGGCGTCGACGTTACATCTGACGGGGTATCGTGAAAGGTGAAGTTGGCCGTATTAATATGGCGCAACGCATACTTGGTAATCGCATAGGTATTTTCCATGTACTGATAGGAAAAGGTTTTAACTCCGTAGGCGTTGGTGCCGTGGGTATCGATAACATATTTACCAATATCCGCCGCTACGTCGAGTGCCAGATCCCACGGTACCGGCATCAAGCTGCCATAAGTGCGCAACAATGGCTGCATTAAACGATCACGGGTCGGTGACTGGGGGTTATAACATTTTTTTGCGATGGTGCCGCCGCGAACAGAAGAATCGCCATTAATATTAACGAATTTGGTTTCCTTGTCTGGCAGAATAACCACGTGGTGCGGTTCACCCTTATGCAGCACTATATTGTGCTGGGTAGGCGCAATCCACGGCCCCAGCGGCGCGACAGGAAAATCCACGCCTAACGCGTTCTCGCTGGCTCTCGGCCCACCGTTTCGCCCACCTTTGACTGGCCAGCGATATACTTTGTAACCACAGGCCACGATACAGTAGTCGCAGGCTGTTGAAATCACGTCCGCGTCTGGTGGCGGTAAAGGAACCGACGTTTCCGGAATGTAGTATGGAGTTGTCATGGTAAGCTCACCCTTAGCTGCTAGGCCTGCAAGTTGTCGTAACGGCCATAGATCAGGCCAAAAATACCCACGGCATAGATATCATCACCATCGAGTTCGAGTAGAACCTGAGGCAGACTCTGGTAGGCGTTACCCGCAGCGACGATACCGTGTCGTGTCAGGTCGTAAGTTGTCAGGTGCAATGGGCAGGGACCAAGCACCTTGTCGGTCGGTTTATAAGAACCCTGCATCGGGCCACCCTGGTGAGTGCAGGTATAATTGAAGGCGACAACATCGCGATCATTACTAATACCACCTCCGGCCTCCCGACCCAGCTTGATCAGGAAAGACGCCGAGTACGATTTTTCGTCCGGGTAATTGAAATCAAAAGGCACGTCCTGTTTTAAATCGCTTAGTCGTGCGATGCGTTTTCGCGGATAGGTAGCAACTTGTGCAGGAATCTCCTGTGCGACGCCGGCTATGGGTACGCTAATCATGACAATCACACCCGCAGAGTCGATCAAAAAGTCTCGTCGGCTAAGCAAACACGGCGGGGTGTCTCCATTCGCCTGCGGAGATTCGACCGGTATTTGTTTATTCACACTCTTGTTTTTCATAGTTCAGGTTCTCCAGCTTTAGTTACCCGCATTGGTAAAAAGCTCCGGGGGTG
>JAZFYH010000080.1:0-9421 GCA_036443475.1 Gammaproteobacteria bacterium
CTTCGCTTTGCTTATAGACCCGACTGTTTTGAAATTGGGTGGGAGGCCCGTGCTGCTCATGCACGGTGATACGTTGTGCACTGACGATGTTGAGTACCAGGCTTTTCGAGATCTTGTCCGCAACCCAGAATGGCAATCGGACTTTCTTGAAAAACCCCTTGAAGAACGTCGTGCTTTTGCTGCGCATGCACGCAATGAAAGCAAAGCGCACTCATCTCGTAAGTCCGATGTGATTATGGACGTAAATCAGGAAGCCGTCAGCGAAGTAATGAAATCAAATCATGTTACATGGTTGATCCATGGACACACGCATCGTCCCCATGTTCATAAGTGGCGGGAAAACGACGAACAATTGCTCCGGATCGTATTGGGTGACTGGTATGAGCAAGGTAGCGTGCTTGAAATCGAAGCCAACCAGTTCGATCTAAAATTCTTTGAACTGTGATTACTGCAGCGGACCGCTGTGAAATCTGAATATCGTGTCCGGTGTCTGTATAAGATCTGCTTCTTTGGCGGCAAATTCATTTACGCGGGATTCGATCGAACTGCCGGCAATGGATCCTGCAAAATCAAGGTAATTTTCAAAATGCCTTTCCTCCGCCTCGTGCAGCCGGCCGTAGAACTGGGCAAGGTCGTTGTTCAGCAACGGGACCAATTTCGAAAATCGTTCACAGGACCGGGCTTCGATGAAAGCGCCAATTATGAGGAGATCAACCAATCGATCAGATTTACTTGTCCTGGCCATGCGATGCATTTCACCGGCATAACGTGACGGTTTCTGGTGCTTGAAAGTCACGTTCCTGGTGTTCAGAACCACCAGCACCTGTTCAAAATGACGTAACTCCTCCCTGGCTAATCTTGACATGCAATGCATAAGTTTCACATGTTCCGGGTACTGGAACATGAGCTTGATAGCCATTGAAGCTGCTTTTTTTTCGCAGTGCGCGTGATCAATCAGTAGAAGATCGATATTTTCATGTACACTTTTCAGCCACGCCTTGGGTGTCGGACAGGCCAGAAAGTCCGTTACTTTTGACATTTCACCGTACCCGTACTCACGAAGTGCTACATTTTAGTCCAATTATCAAGTCCATGACGTTGGTTCCCGTCGGTCCGGTGTTAATAAGATCGCGGCTTGCCGCAAGAAACGTCCCGGCATCTGCACCGGTCAACGCATCTTTTGGTGTCATTCCACAATCACTGCCTCTTTCCACCGTGCCCCCATCGACCAGTGCGCCTGCATCATCTCCAGGACCGTCCGAACCATCGGTTCCAACCGCAAGCAGGAGAATATTGTCGAGACCCTTAATTACTGTAGCGGCAGACAATGCTAGCGACTGATTTCTACCACCACGTCCGGGTTTGTCTGGCAACTTGACTACCGTTTCGCCACCCCATACGTGTACACCAAGTTCAGCATCAATCAGAAATTCCGCGCAGCGACGACCAATGATTTCCGCTTCACCTTCCAGCGGTTCATAATACGACCAGGCGGGTTGTTCTTTTTCCCTGGCTGCACGCAATACCGCATCAACCGCATCACGATTCCTTGCAACTATACTTATTCGTCTGGCGTTGCAATGCCCTTTGAATGGCGGGTTTTCATCTTCCGCCCGTTCCAACATCCGATACAACCAGTCTGGAATGTTGGTTGGTAACGGTGGATCCGAGGCTCTAACCGTTAGACCTGACCCAATGTCCATGACATCGTCGCCAGGTACATCGGAAATCAGTAATACTTCGATCTCCCGGTCACCCATATAGCTGCATAGTCTTCCCCCCTTGATGCAAGAAAGGCGCCGGCGCAACGCATTGACCTGTCTAACCGAGAATCCACTTCCCAGCAACCATCGATTCGCTCGCCTCAAATCGGCCAAAGTAACTCCCGATGGCAATACTTCAACCAGGCTGGACGCGCCACCCGAAACAAGAAAAACAATTCTTGTGGATTCGTCGGATTCTTCAATAAAACGAATCAGCCTGTAACCGGCTTCAATGCTCGATTCATCTGGCAGTGGATGTGCGGCTTCAAGTATTACGATTTTCACAGAGGTATCCGGATAGGTCTCGTGATAACCCGGACGAGTGATGACCAGCGCGCGTTGTGCCCGACTGCCAAGGGCTTCAAGCGCTCCCACTGTCATGGCTGAGGCTGCCTTGCCAATGCTGACGATATCCACGTTGGCTGGCAAATCCGAATCCCACAACGTATCGCGAACCCGGGTACGGCCGTACACGCCGTTTATCCCGGCTTCCATCAATTCGAGTAGGAGTTTTCTATCCTGTTCCGACACGCTGCTTCATCCAGTTTCCTGGAGTGAAACGGCCCTAAGCTTATCGCGTTTGTCCTTAGCCTCATCGGAACGCCGCTTACTGAGTTGATCTAAGTACTCGCTTGTAATATCGCCAGTCACGTACTGACCTGAAAAACACGAGCTATCAAATGTCTTAATGTCAGGATTGCCGCGCCGCACTGTATCCTCAAGATCTTCAAGGTCCTGGTAAATTAGCCAATCCGCGCCGATTTCTCGCTCAATTTCACCAACCTCTCGTTGGTATGCAACCAGCTCACTGGCCACCGGCATATCGATACCATACACATTTGGAAAGCGGACGGGTGGAGCCGCAGACGCGAAAAATACCTTATTCGCACCGGCGTCTCTGGCCATTTGGATGATTTGTTGCGAGGTTGTCCCGCGGACAATAGAGTCATCAACCAGAAGCACATTCTTACCCTGAAATTCCAGATCAATAGCATTAAGCTTTTGTTTGACCGATCGTCGCCTGATCTGCTGACCTGGCATTATAAACGTCCGACCAATATACCGATTCTTGATGAAGCCTTCGCGATACTTGACACCCAATTTGTTCGCGAGCTGCAACGCACTTGTTCGGCTTGTGTCAGGTATCGGTATTACCACATCAATATTCTTGCCCTGACTTTCGCGGTTGATCTTTTCCGCTAGCTTTTCACCCATACGCAATCGGGACTTGTAGACCGAGACGTTATCCATAATCGAGTCCGGACGTGCAAAGTAAACGTACTCGAAAATACATGGATTCAATTGAGAATTTTCCGAACAACTCTTAGTATGCAAATTTCCTTCCAGGTCGACGAAGACGGCCTCGCCCGGCGCGACATCACGCTCGAGCTTAAATCCTATTGCATCCAATGCGACACTTTCCGATGCAATCATGTACTCAACGCCCGCATTGGTTTCACGCTTACCAAGAACGAGCGGGCGAATACCATGGGGGTCCCGGAAGCCAACAATTCCGTAACCGTTAATCATCGAAATAATCGCGTAACCGCCTACGCAACGGCGATGTACCCCGGTGACTGCCGTAAATATGTCGTCGGCGTTCAGATCACGATTCGCGGACTCCTGCAGTTCATGTGCAAACACATTCAGAAGAATTTCAGAATCTGAACCTGTATTCAGGTGACGCATGTCCTCTAGTTCAATCAGTTGCTTAAGGGATTCCGCGTTAGTCAGGTTACCATTGTGGGCGAGGGAAATACCGAACGGAGAATTGGTATAAAACGGTTGCGCCTCGGATGAACTTGAACATCCTGCTGTTGGATACCTTACGTGACCGATTCCAACATTACCTTGCAGACGAAGCATGTGCTGGTGACGGAAAACATCCCGCACCAAACCATTACTCTTGCGCATGAGCAATTTGCCGTCATGCCATGTTGCGATACCTGCCGCATCCTGGCCACGATGTTGTAAGACGGTCAATGCATCGTAAATGGATTGATTGACCGACGATTTACCAACTATTCCAACGATTCCGCACATTTTAGATTGCCCAGGTCATTTTCCGATTCAAAAAGTAACTACATTTGCAAATTTGTCCGGCAACAGCCCAGCGATGAGATTTGCTACCGGTTTGAGCCAACCAACAATAATTGAATCCTTCCATAGAGATGCTAGCGGCGCATCCAGCCAGTTACCAACAAAGTTTGCGACAACAAGAATTGTCAGCACAATCATCACACCTCGAAGCATACCGAAGATGGCACCCAGCGCGCGATCAGCCGTGGTCAAACCTGCCTTTTCGATCGCCAGACCGGCAATGTGATTCAGTATTGTCCCTATCGCCAGCGCTATAACAAGAATGAGAATGAATGCAGCGGCCCAACGACCCAGGGGGGAATCAATCCAGGAATCCAGCATACCCGCTACGTTGTCCGCGAACAGCACGGCCAAGCCGAACGAAATGACCCACGAAGCCAGCGAGAGCGCTTCCTTTACGAAACCCCGAAACAGGCTGATTAACGCGGAAACGGAGACAATCGCGATGATGACAATGTCTACCCAGTTCATGCCGACATCACTGTGGCGGGCGGAGGCGCGAATTCTACCAGAATCCCAGCGCCGGAATCACTTGCGCGATCAGGGCACCTGTACCGGTCGAGCGGGTTCGCCAGTCTCGCCGCGAATCCGGATCGCCAGCGAATCAGCCTCATCACGAAGCTCGAATTTTCCTACCCGCACGCGAAAGTGTAGGGTACCGCCGGTGTCGTGCTCGTTTATGTATGCCTCGAAGCCTTGTGACTTTAAATTACCAACCAGAGCACGGGCATTCCCGCGGTTTGAAAAACTGCCTACCTGTACGGTCCAGCCAAAATGGTTGGCTTGTGCCCTCGCCACTACTTGGGCCGATCCTTGGACAGTTGTGGTTCGTGGAGCTATTGGTTGCGCTTGCTTGCCATCGCCGCCACCTTCTGCTGCCTGGTCCGTGTTAGCCGCTTGTTCATCTGCAAGACTGAAGCGAAATGTTTTGCTATTACCCTCCTGGGTTTCGGAATTGGATGTGGCCGGTGGCAAATCAAATGATTCGGTAGTGCGGTGGCTCCTGTTTGGTCCATCCAGCACCCACGGAATAATCGCCACGCTGACAACGACCAGTACAACGGCCCCTACCAGACGTTCTTTTAACCCCTGCTCCATGACTCAATCCGATCGACTGCTTGTCGACAAGTATATCTTACTCGCGAGAACTGCACCGACCGTTTCAAATGACCCAGTAACCAGTAACGTACACGCCCGTTTGGCTGCGTCTTTACGTGCGGATTCAATCGCGTTATCAGGATCCGTATGCACAGTAATCCTACTGACTGGCACCACAGCGCATAAAATGTCTCCAATCTCATGGGGACTTGCGGCACGATTCCCACTAATCGGCATGACATGCCATGATTCGACAAACCTGGCCAGCTCACTGGCAAATCCACCAATATCTTTGTCTGCATACATGCCTATTAGTACAACGAGTTTTGTGCGCTTTGGCGACTTGCAGAGACTGCTGACCAGCTCACGTGCAGCTGACGGATTGTGTGCCACGTCAAATACGGTTTCGATCTCGTCACAGACAACCTGCTGTCTTCCAAGCAGCCGTGTTTCCTGCAATGCTGACGTGATAACAGAACGAGGCACTGCATCACCTAACACCGTTTCCGCAGCCACGATTGACAGCGCCGCGTTATCGAGTTGCGCGCGGCCCTGTATGCTGGGCATTGGCAGATCGCGATATTCTGATGTCGGACTGTACAGACTCCAAGATTCCGTGAACGAATTCCACGAATACTGGATTTCACGCCCAAGCTGCAGCAGAGGCACCTCTAGCTTCGCGGCCTTGTCAGCAATACTGCGCGGTGGATCAGATTCCCCAAGCAGGCAAGGTACGCCCGGCCGCATAATGCCTGCCTTTTCCAGGGCAATCGATTCACGATCACTTCCCAGCCATTCCTGGTGATCGATGTCTATTGAGGTTATGACGCTTACCGTGGGTTCGAACACATTTACTGCATCGAGTCGGCCACCTAAACCGACTTCCAGTACCGCGAATCTTACAGCATGCCGACGAAATAATTCTGTTGCTGCAAGCGTTCCGAATTCGAAATAAGTCAGGCTTGTACCCCCCCTCGCAAAATCAACTTGCGCGAATACTTCACAGATTTCCTTATCTGTCGCGTACTTGTCGTTAATCCGGATTCTCTCGTTGTACGTCAATACATGCGGTGAAGTGTACAAACCCGTTGGATGACCAGATTGCAATAATAAGTTAGCAAGTAGTGTTGACACGGATCCCTTCCCATTCGTGCCACCAACAAGAATGGTTTTGAACGGCGGGTCCTTAAGCCCAATTGCGCGCTGAGCAGCACGGAAGCGATCAAGTCATAGATCAACGTTACGCGGATGAAGAGTTTCCAGCCAGGACAACCACTCGTTCAGCGATGCGAATTGCATCGTGCGGAAAGTTCAAACTACTGGAGAAGGTCGACCGGTCAAGATTGCGAGAACGCTGGCAATCTTGTCGCGCAACTCACGACGGTCAATGATCATATCAATAACACCGTGCTCAAGCAGGAACTCGCTGCGTTGAAATCCTTCGGGCAACGTTTCGCGCACGGTCTGCTGTATGACACGCGGCCCGGCAAAACCTATCAACGCCTCAGGTTCACCGATGTTAATGTCCCCAAGCATGGCAAGGCTTGCGGAAACACCTCCGGTAGTCGGATCCGTAAGAATTGAAATATAAGGTATGTTTCGCTCTGAAAGCTTAGCCAGGACTGCACTCGTTTTTGCCATTTGCATGAGCGATAGCAGTGCTTCCTGCATGCGTGCACCACCACTGGCGGAAAAACAGATAAGCGGTATGTTCTCTTCCAGCGAGACATTTGCTGCCCGTACAAACTTTTCACCTACTACAGATCCCATTGATCCGCCCATAAACCGAAACTCAAAGGCACAAGCGGCAACAGGCAATCCCTTCAATGTTCCACGCATGACAACAAGAGCATCTTTTTCTTTCGTTGCCTTTTGCGCGCTCGCAATTCTGTCACGATACTTCTTGCTATCGCGAAACTTGAGCACATCAACAGGCTCGACATTTTCACCGATTTCCACCATAGAGCCCGAATCCAGAAACAGATTGAGTCGGTCTCTTGCGCCAAGCCGCATGTGCCGTGAGCATTTGGGACAGACATGCATATTCCTGTCCAGTTCGGCCCGGTAAAGAATTGCATTGCAACCGCTGCACTTGGTCCAAACACCTTCGGGCACGCTGCGTCGTGATTTCGTATCCGTCCTGATACGTGTTGGAACAAGTTTCTTAAACCAGTTCATTTATTTGTTCGGTCCAAAATCAGTCACAAATTTGGTTTTCGAACTATACAGCATATTATTTTTTTCCTAAATAAGCGTATGCTGCGTTTGTTACAGGCTCGATACAAGGTCACCCGATTACTGGTGGACCTTGCAGCCCCGGAAGAGAATATTCCTCCGGATACTCGACACCGACCAGATGCAGTCCATGCGCCGGCGCGGTGATTCCAGCACCAGAACGACCCCGTTGTGCGAGCACTTGGCCGACCCAACCCGATTCCCGTTTTCCTGATCCGACTTCGAGCAATGTACCAACGATATTCCTCACCATATGGTGCAGGAAAGCGTTGGCTTTGATGTCGACGTAAACAAACTCACGTTCTCTTGTTACTGAAATGTTGGTAATTGTACGCACTGGCGATCGTGCCTGACATTCAACGGAACGGAACGCGGAAAAATCATGTTCGCCAATAAGCATCGCAGCCGCGTCCTGCATTGCCGGTAGGTCAAGTTTTTCCATAATCCACGCTGCCCTAAAGCGTGATATAGCCGGACGCAACCTACGTTCATGCAACATGTACCGGTAGTACCTCGCCCTTGCCGAAAACCTTGCATGAAAATCATCGCTTGTCTCCTGCAGCCAGGTGACGGCAATATCGGGTGGCAGATTAGAATTGATACCTAAGACCCAGGAACGGTGGTCACGGATAGCCTCCGTCACAAAATGCACCACCTGGCCTATCGCATGCACACCCGTGTCGGTACGGCCAGCGCAAACTACTTCGACAGAATGATCTGCCACAGTGCTGATCGCGGTTTGTACACAATCCTGGATATTGCTGGCATGTAATTGTGTTTGCCAACCCGAGTACGCGGTCCCCTCATATTCAATTCCCGCCGCAATCTTCACTGTGTCATCCGGGAACGGTTGCAAGAATTAACATAAGACCAAAAAGCATTACAGGCACCATGAACTGGACTCTACTTACGGCCACAATTGCGCACGTGGATTTCGACGCTCCGCTATCATGCGAAATCAGTTGCAGAGACTCTGCTCTTTCAAAAATCCTTACAACTTGCAGAAAAATGGTTTGCCGTCGCGAACCATCTTGCGGGTCATTATTTTTCCAGTCACTCAACTCATCAATCATGTATGGCACGGCCTCCAAGCAAGCCGTTAATCTTCTCGCCAGCGTGTGTGAGAAACTTATGGGGAAATGAAATAAACGCAGAACTTCCAGTATTGCACTTTGCAGATCAGGAGTTGAAGTTGTCCATAACGTTGCATAAACCATGCTTACCATCACTAGCATAATAAGCAGCCTTTCCAAACCCTGGGTGACTCCCTGCACTGTTGGCACAAATACGGCTTGCAGCCCTAATACCGGATCTCCGGGCGTAAACCAGAAATACAACAACAAAATTGAAAGAAAAAGCCAACGTAAACGATAATTCGCTAATATCAGCCTTTTGAATGTCAGCGCAGGGTGTAAGGCGTACAAGCCGACCGTAACGACCACAATAATCAGCACTGCCTGCCAGGACAGCAGCGGCAGCATCACGAGCACTACAAGCAGGCTGAGCAACCGGATTGTCGGATGTATCTGCATACGACAAGTTTAAATAAAAACGGCCCCTTCACGGGGCCGCATTTTTTTACATACAACGCAATCAACCCATCTGATCAATGAGTTCTTGGGCTTGCTGTTTTTGCTCGTCATTACCCCCTACCAAAACCTCTTCAAGGATGCCCTTGGCGCCATCGGTATCACCCATGTCAATGTAGGCGCGCGCAAGATCCAGCTTGGTACCCATTTCTTCCTGGTCGCCACCTTCTTCTGAATCGTCTTCCTCAGCAACACCTTCTGCTTCCGCATCGAACGAAAATTCGTCCAGGTTCAGTTCACTCTCGTCGTCTGACGCTGCACTCTCCGGAGCTTCGGTATCGACAAACTCCGACAACTCCTCTAAAGCCTTGTCAAAATCGGTCTGCGACTCCGTCTGCACATCATCACCTTTCTTTTTGACCATTAATGTTTTTTCATAATCGACACCGCTATCGTCGGCTACAGGCTCCTCCGCTGAAGGGATATCAAGATCAATGTCGAGAGCACCCTCATCAGCTGCCGGTTCCTCCGCAGCAGGTTCCTCCGCAGCAGGTTCCTCCGCAGCAGGTTCTTCGGTTGGCGTCTCGAGTTCACCGATATCGAACTCAATTGCGCCCTCATCAACGGCTGCTGGTTCTTCAGCAGCAGGTTCTTCGGTCGGCGTCTCAAGTTCACCGATATCGAACTCAATTGCGC